>JBKBXK010000106.1:0-7139 GCA_046314095.1 Thermaurantiacus sp.
GCAGAACCTGTCCCATAGTGCCTCCATCCAAGCAGGCGAGAATATTGCACCACCAAAGCCTGGGATCAAACATCTAGAAGCGCAGATCGGCGCCGAAATAGAAGAACCGGCCGGTGTTGCTGTAGATCGCGTCGCCTGCACCGGTGCCGAGATTGTCGAACGGCGGCAGCCGGTCAAAGATATTGTCGACGCCTGCATAGATGCGGTGCTGACCAAGCCGCACCGAGCCGCGCAGGTCGTGGTAAGAAACGCTCGGATAGTAGATGAACGGGAAGGCATCGGCATTCGTCGGTGGCCGGCCATCGATCGAGTTCTGGGTGTTCCATGCGCCCACCGTCATGCGGTCAACGAAGCGCACGGCATAGTTGAGGTCGAACTCGCGATAGCCGATGTTGATACGGCCATTGAACGCCCAGCGCGGGTTCCCGAGCGTCGACATCACCCTCGTCCGGAAATCCGGATCGTCGATGTTGGTGAAGAGATCCCGACGGATGAGATAGGCGAGGATCAGGCGCCCGTTGAGCCGCCAGTCGTCGCTCCGCATCGGAACCGTATAGGCGAGATCGAAATCAATGCCGGTCGTTCGCTGGCTGGCATAGTTGAACGGGCCCTGGCGGAAGGAGGGGCCAATGGTCGGCAGGGTGATGGTTTCACCTGCGTGGATCACGTTGGATTGCCCGGCAAAGGTGCCATCCGGCCGGCGGAACACCGCCCGGCAGAACTGGTTGTCGATGCCGGTGGTGCTGTCATAGCATTGGTTGATGATCGTCTGGGAGCCGATCGTGTTGATCACGTCCTTGATCTTGATGTCGTAATAGTCGACCGTCAGCACCAGGCCGGGCGCAAAGCGCGGCTGGAACACCCCGCCGATGGTGATGTTGTCGGAGCGCTCCTCGACGAGATCGGGGTTGCCGCCCGAAACGCCGGAAATGCCGGAAGCGGGCCGGTTGGTGAAGGGCTCGGTGATGGCCACGCCATCCACCACGAAGGTCTGCGTTGTCGGCACGCCCGCTGCGGCGCAGTTTGCCCGCCGCTCCGGCCGCTGGTCGATATTCTGCTGGCCGCACGGGTCAACCAGGCCATTCAGGAAGGTTTCCACATTGGCCTGGAAGAGATTGCCTGTCGTCGGCGCGCGAACGGCGCGGGCCCAGCCGGCCCGAAGCCGAAGATCGCGCACCGGCGCCCAGATGCCGCCGGCGTTGAACGCCCAGACCGTGCCGGTGCTGCCGACATTGTAGTTGGAAACGCGGGTCGCGCCTTCGAACGTCAGCTCCTGGAAGCCCGGCCGGTCCGCCAGCAGCGGAATGCGTATCTCGGCAAAACCTTCCCAGACGGTGAGGCGGGGCGGATCGAAATCCTCGAACACGTTGAAGAAAAGCTCTCCGGCCTTGGAAAGCTCGTCATATTGCTCGAACGACCGTTCCTGCCGCCATTCGCCGCCGACCGAGAAGGCAATCGGCCCGCCGGGAAGCTGGAACCATTTGCCGAGATCGCCCGACATATAGGCAATGGCGTTCCACTGGTCGTTGAATTGCTTGCGTTCGACCTGGGCGACGAAATAGTCGAGCGCCGCCTGCGAGGGGGCGCCCAGGCCGAACAGGTTCACGGGCACGCAGGCCGGATCGGTGACGGTGACAAGGTTCACCCGGCAGACGATCTGGCCTTCCGCGTTGAGCGCTGCATCGCGCGCCCGGAAAAAGCGGGTCTGGTTGGTGATCCCGCGGGTATCGTAGAAGCCGTCGTAGCGGCCGTAGTTGAGGGCAACCTCATAGCGCCAGGTGTCGTTGAACGTGCCCTGGATGCCGCCGACGATGCGATAGATGTCGCGGACCTGATCCTCGCCGCGGCCGCCGAAGTCGGTGTTGAACCGGAAGGCCGAGAACTGGGTGGCGCCGGGTGCAAGGCTCTGCTGAAGAACTGCGCGGGCCTGATCGGTCAGGAACGGATTGTCCAGCCGGAACGGGTTGTTGTGGAAGGTCGGCTGACCTTCCTGGAACGCCCTTACCTTGGCGTATTTGCCCTCGAAGAAGACCCGGGCTGCGTCGGAGAACTCATAGCTGGCAAGCATCGTGCCGACATAACGCTTGACGCCGACCTGCAGGAGGCCGGTCTCGCGCAGGGTGGAGCCGAGGCCGCCCTGGGAGTTGGAGGAGCCGAACGGGCGGAAATCCTGCTCGACCGGATTGGCGATCAGCGTTCCATCCGGGAGAAAGACGAAGGTCTTGCCGAGTTCGGCCGTTCCGGCCTGGTTGAACAGCCCGGTGCAGTTGAGCGCCCGGCGCTCCGGGGATCCGGTGCAGGCCGACGTGTAGAGGCCGCCGGTCGAGATATTGAGGTTGCGGATCCGGCGCAGGAAGGTTGTGTCCGGGATTCCGTCACCCTCAGGCGGCTCACCGAGGGTGTTCTGGGTGAGCTGGAGCTGCGACCGGCCCGACCAGCCGCCGGCGAAACTGTCCCGATCGGTGAAGAACAGCGGGTCTGCCTGCGTGTACTCGAAGTTGGCCGCGATGTTGCCGCGCCCCTCGTTGAAGTTCTTGCCGGCAGTGGCGCTCACCAGAAATGTGGGACGGTCGCCGCGCGACGAGATGCCCGTCTGCGCGCGGATCCGGAAGCCGTCAAAATCCCGGCGGGTGATGAAGTTCACAACGCCGGCAACCGCATCGGAGCCGTAGATCGCGGAGTTGCCGCCCGTCACCACGTCGATCCGTTCGACAAGATCGGTGGCGATCAGGTTCACGTCGACGGTGGAGCTTCCGACTTGCGACGAGACGTGGCGGCGACCGTTCACGAGCACCAGCGTGCGCGCCGTCCCCTGGCCGCGAAGATCCAGCGTGTTGAGCCCAGCCGTGCCGATGAAGCGGCCGGAGTTCTGGATACCGAAGGTGGCGTTGAAGGCCGGAAGCAGGTTCAGCGTGTCGCCGAGCGAGACCTCGCCCGTCATCGTCACCTCGTCGGCCGACAGCGTCGTGACAGGCACGGACGCATCGATGTTGGGCCGCGCAATCCGCGAACCGGTGACGATGATGAAGTCGCTCGCATCCGTGGTGGCGGTGCCTGTCTGTGCCGTTTGTGGCGGCGGCGCGGGTTCCTGCTGCGGATCGGCACCCTCAGCCCATGCGGGCGCAGAGATGATGGCAGCGGCGGAAACGCCGGCGAACAGAAGACCCCTCATCGCAACCCCTCGCGAACATGATGGACTATGATGGAGCGCAGACTAGGCCAGCAGCGGGCGCCCCGGAAAGGCGGCGCCCGTGAAAATGTCAGACTGTTGCAGAAATGCTGCAGGTCATTCCGGTGCCGGGGCGGGATGCCACGGTGGCTCGCCGGCGAAGCGGATGGCGGGGGCGAAGGTGTGCGCGCCCTCCGTCTCCACCAGCAGCCCGCCTTCACGGACCAGCGGCTGCGCCAGCGCCTCGGCGAAATCGAGGACCGGCGCGAAGGCGACATCGCGGCCCTCGAACCACGCCACCCATTCGTCGCGGGTGCGGGTGCGGAAGGTCTCGGCAAGGAACTGCCGTGCCGGCGCCTGCTCCGGGCCCGCTGGCGAAAGCGCTGCGGCGATCAGGTCCGGCCGTCCCAGCGCCTCCAGGAGATGCCGGACGAACTTCTCCTCGCGGCCGCACAGCACGATGTGGCGGCCGTCGGCGGTTGCATAGACATTGTAGAAGGCTGCCCCGCCGAGCGACCGCTGCTCTGCCGAACGCACGGGACGGCCGCTCACCACCGCATCGCCAGCAATATGCGCCGACCAGGGCAGCAGGCTCGCGAACATCGAAAGATCGATGAAGTCTCCGCGGCCGGTGCGCTCACGGCCGAGCAGCGCCATCAGCACGGCCGCGCAGCCGGTAAGCCCGGCCGCCATGTCGGCGGAGGGAACGCCCGGCACCACGGGTGTTCCACCGGAGCCGTCGTTCACCGAGAGGAAGCCGGCCAGCGCCTGCGCGCCCATGTCGTGCGCGGGGTGGCCCGCCATCGGGCCTTCCTGCCCGAAGGCCGAGATCGCGCAATAGACGATGCGCGGATTGCGCGCGGAGACCGCGGCATAATCGAAGCCAAGCCGCGCCATCACGCCCGGGCGGAACCCCTCCACCAGCACATCGGCATCCGTGAGCATTCTCCAGAGTGTCGCCTTGCCGGCATCTGTTTTCAGATCGAGGCGTACGCTCTGCTTTCCGCGATTGAGGTTGCGGAACCAGAAGGACATGCCGGCCTCGAACGGTTCCATCGCGCGTGCCGGGTCACCTTCGGGGGGCTCCACCTTCACCACCGCTGCCCCCTGGTCGGCGAGCATGCAGGTGAGCATCGGGCCCGGCAGAAACAGGCTGAGGTCAACGACCTTCAGGCCATCGAGCTTGCCCATCAGACGATCCCGCGCGCGCGAAGACTGGCCACGGCCGCCGCGTCATGGCCGAGCTCGGCCAGAATCGCGCATGTGTCGGCGCCAAGGCGCGGCGCGTGGGCTGCCGGGAGACGCGCGCCGTTCAAGAGGATCGGGCTCGCCAGTGCCTGCATGTCGGGCCGCTCCGGGTGGGGCACGGGCTGGACCATGCCGCGATCGCGGATGAAGGCACTGTTCAGCGCCTGGGCGAGATCATGCACGGGAGCGACGGGGCAGATGCCGCCCAACCGCGCGACCCAGGCTGCGGTCGTGCGCTGGCTGAAGATGGCATCGAGCCGCTCGGTGAGCGCCGGACGGTTGGCGAGGCGGGCCTCGACGGTCTTGAAACGCGGATCGTCCCTCAGTTCGGGGGCGCCGATGGCGTCGGTCAGCCGCTCCCAGAATTTCGGAAGCTGGGCCATGATGAAAACCCAGCCGTCAGCCGTGCGAAACAGCTGGGACGGGGTGACGGAAGGGTGCGCAGAGCGCGCGGCGCGCCCCGTCTCATACCCTTCGTTCAGATACCACATCGCGGGATAGCTGGTCTGGTGCAGCGCAGCTTCCAGCAGCGCCACATCATAGTCCGCCCCCGTTCCGCTTGCCCGGGCACCGAGGATTCCGGCGAGCGTGGCCGTCGCAAGCATCTGGCCGGTCATGAAATCCACCATGGACAGGCCGAAGCGGGTCGGTGGCGCGTCAGGCTCGCCGGTCATGGCGAGGAAACCGGCCTCGGCCTGCATCAGATAGTCATAGCCCGGCCAGGATTCCCGCGCATTGCCGCGGCCATAGGCCGAGGCGTGGACGCACACGATCGACGGCTTCACGCGCGACAGCGCGGCATAATCCAGCCCGAGCTTCGCCGGCTGGTCGCCGCGGGCATTGTTGGTGACGGCATCGGCGGTGGCGACGAGCGCGTGCAGGATCTCCTGCCCCTCCTTCGTCTTCAGATCGAGGGTGAGCGAGCGCTTGTTGAGGTTGAACGTCTGGTAGAAGAGGCTGTCATCTTCCCCCAGAAAGAACGGGCCGGTCGCGCGCGAGGAATCGCCGCCCTTCGGCGGTTCCAGCTTGATGACCTCGGCCCCCATCTGGGCAAGGCACATGGTGCCATAGGGGCCGGCACCATATTGTTCGAGGCTGAGAACGCGGATGCCGGCCAGCGGCAGCGGGGCGCTTGTCACGCCGGGTTCCGTTTCACCCACTGCCTGGCGACAATCATGCGCTGCATCTCGTTGGTGCCCTCCCCGATGCACATCAGAAGGGCATCGCGGTAGAAGCGTTCGATTTCATATTCCTTGGAGTAGGAATAGCCGCCGAAGACCCGCATTGCTTCCTCGGCATTCTTCACGGCTGCTTCCGAGGCGAAGTATTTCGCCATGCCGGCTTCCATGTCGCAGCGCTCGCCGCGGTCGTAGGCCGCGGCCGCATCGAAGGTGAGGAGGCGGGCGGCGCGGGCGCGGGTGACCATCTCCCCGAGTTTCAGCTGGATCGCCTGATGTTCGGCGATGGGCTTGCCGAAGGTTTTCCGGATCTGCGCATATTCGGTTGCAAGGCGAAGCGCGCCTTCCGCAAGCCCGACCCCGCGCGCAGCGACATTGATGCGGCCGAGCTCGAGGCCGCCGGTCGCCTGGAAGAAGCCCTGCCCCTCCTCGCCACCGATCAGCTGGTCAGCGGGAACGCGATAGTCCTCGAACACCAGTTCGGCGGAATCGATCGCCTTGTAGCCGAGCTTCTCGATCTTCTTGCCAACGCGAAGGCCCGGCCGCTTGTCAGCGATGAACAGGCTCATGCCCTTGTAGCGCGGGCTCGCCTCCGGGTCGGTCTTGACGAGCAGCGCGAACACCGAGCCGTGGATGCCGTTGGAAATCCATGTCTTGGTGCCGTTGATCACATAGTCATCGCCATCGCGGCGCGCTGTCATGCGGATACCCTGAAGATCGGTTCCTGCGTCGGGCTCGGTCAAGGCGAGCCCGCCGCGAAGGTCTCCTGCCGCCATCCTCGGCAGCCACTTCGCCTTCTGCGCGGCTGTGCCGAACTTCTCGATCGCCATCGCGCAGATGAGGTGCGAGTTGAAGATGCCTGTCGGCGCCATCCAGAACGAGGCAATCCGGGCAACGATATTGGCATAGGTCGAAGCCGGAAGGCCAAGGCCGCCATATTCCTGGCCGACGGTGGCGCCGAAGAGGCCCATCTCGCGCATCTGCCGCACCGTCTCCTCGGGCCAGATGTCGCCATGGTCATGGTGCATCACCACTGGCCGCAGGTCTCGCTCGATCCACTTGTCGATCGAATCCATGAGGCTCGACTCGAAGTCCGGGTCGATCTCCCGTTCCTGGCTGTAGGCGGTGGCCATGGCGAATCTCCCTAGCGGTCGGCCGGGCCGAAGCCCTTTTTCCAGATGAGCATGGTGCGCAGGAATTCGCAGACGACAACCCCGTCCTGGTTGCGGCCGATCGTCTTGATGGTCACCAGCCCCTGCTGCGGGCGCTTCTCGCTCTCCCGCTTTTCGATCACTTCGCTTTCCGCATAGAGCGTATCGCCGGCGAAGACCGGCGCGGTCAGCCGGATTTCCTTCCAGCCGAGATTGGCAACCGCCTTCTGGCTGACGTCGGACACGCTCATGCCGACCAGGATCGCGACTGTCAGCGGCGAGCAGACGAGCGGGCGCTTGAACTCGGTTTCCTTGGCATATTCCCAGTCGAAGTGGCTGGGGTGGGTGTTCATCGTGAGAAGGGTGAACCATGTGTGGTCGGTCTCGGTGATG
>JBKBXK010000107.1:0-7102 GCA_046314095.1 Thermaurantiacus sp.
GCACCGCCCGCTCTGCGCATGGCGAAACCAGCGAGGCCATCTTCCTCACCTCCGGCTATTGCTACGACTCGGCCGGAGAGGCCGCGGCCCGCTTCCGCGGCGATGCCGAGGGCATGACCTATTCCCGGCTGCAAAATCCCACCGTCGAAATGCTCGAACATCGGATCGCGCTTCTGGAAGGGGCAGAGTCGGCGCGCTGCACCGCAAGCGGCATGGCGGCGATGACGGCGGCGCTCCTCAGCCATTTGTCTGCCGGAGACCATCTGGTGGCCGGTCGGGCGCTGTTCGGTTCCTGCCGGGTCCTGGTCGATACCATCCTGCCACGCTTCGGCATCGAGACAACGGTGGTGGATGGGCGCGAGACCGAGGCCTGGGCATCGGCCATCCGCCCCAACACCCGCGCCTTCTTCCTCGAGACGCCCGCCAATCCGACGCTCGACATCATCGATATCGCCGCCGTTTCGGCGCTCGGACGGGAATCGGGTGCGCTTGTCATTGTCGACAACGCCTTTGCCTCCCCCGTGCTGCAGCGGCCGCTCGAACATGGCGCGGATGTGGTGGCCTATTCCGCAACCAAGCTGATGGATGGCCAGGGCCGGGTTCTGGCGGGCGCAGTCGCCGGCACGCGCCATTGGGTGGAGGAAACCTGCCTCGCCTTCACCCGCCACACCGGCCCGGTGCTGTCGCCGTTCAACGCCTGGGTGGTTCTGAAGTCACTGGAAACACTCGATCTTCGTGTGTCCCATGCATGCGAGAACGCGCTTGCCGTCGCCCGCTTTCTCGAGGCGCGCGGCCTCCGCGTGCTCCATCCCGGTCTGCCCTCGCACCCGCAGCATGCGCTCGCCATGCGGCAGATGTCGGCCGGGGGCACCATCATGGCGCTGTTCGTCGGGGGCGGCCGCGCCCGTGCGCATGCCGTGCTCGATGCTTTGGACCTCATCGACATTTCCAACAATGTCGGCGATGCCCGTACGCTCATGACCCATCCTGCCTCCACCACCCATGCCAGCGTCTCGGAAGAGGTGCGGCACGGCATGGGCATCACCGAAGACATGCTGCGCCTTTCGGTCGGGCTCGAGGATCCGCAGGATCTCGTCGAGGATCTCGACCAGGCGCTCGCCCGGGCCGGGATCTGAGCGATGGACCAGTTCTTCAGCTATGTCGCCGAGACCGATGACATCGTCGTGCGGGTGCAGCCCCACTTCGCCGAAGAGGCCAGCGCGCCCGAGGCGGAGCGCTGGGTCTGGCATTATCATGTGCGGATCGAGAACGGCGGCGAGCGAACGGTGCAGCTGGTCGACCGGCACTGGATCATCATCGACGCGCGGGGGCGGCGCGAGGATGTGGCCGGCATGGGTGTGGTCGGCGAACAGCCCGTGATCGAGCCGGGCGATTCATTCGACTATGTCTCGGCCTGCCCGCTTGGCACACCCTCGGGTCACATGGAGGGAAGCTACGGCATGGTCGATGAAGGCGGTGTCGGCTTCCGCATCGCCATTCCGGCATTCGATCTCATATCGCCCTCCACCCGCCGCCAGGCGCACTGAGGTCGAGGAAACGGCCATGCGCCGCTCGCTCCTGCCGCTGAACGCGCTCCGGGTATTCGACGCTGCTGCGCGCACGCTCTCCTTCACCCGCGCTGCCGAGGAGCTGGCGGTGACGCCGGCCGCCGTCGGCCAGCAGGTCCGGGCGCTCGAGGAAACGCTGGGGGTCATCCTGTTTCGCCGCACCCCGCGCGGCCTCGAACTCACGCCCGAGGCCGCCGATGCGATGGCCGCGGTGCGCGATGGCTTCGCCTCGCTCGAGGAGTCCGTCCGCCGCCTGCAAGCGGGCCAGGCTGCGACGCGGATGACCCTTGCGGTCGCCCGGCCGGCGCTGCGCCACTGGCTTGCGCCCCGGCTTGCGGGTTGGCTTTCCGCCCATCCCGAAACGTCCGTGCGGGTCGTTCCACTCGATGGCCCGGTCGATTTCGCCGAGGCGAATCTCGATCTGGCGGTGCACTGGGGCGCACCGCCGGATGCCGAGGGCGTATTCGGCCGCAAGCTTGCCGAGGAGCGCCTGCTGCGGGTGGCAGCCCCCGGTGGTGCAGACCGGGCGCTGCGCTGGGGCGGGGCAGCCGAGGCGGATGGCGCCCTGCTGCTGGCCGACGCGGGCGATGCGCTCGATCTTGCGCTGATGGGTCTGGGCATCGCCGAGGTGCCGGAAACGCTTGCGGCCGGCCATGTTGCGGCCGGGCGGCTGGAAACGCGTGGCGAGGCCCGCCCCTCCGATCACGCCTTCTGGCTGTGCGCGCCCGCGCCGCAGTGGAAATCCGCGAAGGTGAAGGCACTTGTGGAAGTTCTTCAGGCCAACGGCGGAACTTGAGCAGCCACGGCCCGTTGCTGCTATCGAGGTGCTGACCGACTCGCTCCCGTCCCGGGGGCAGGCACAGTCATCCGCCACCACAGACGACAGACAGAGGAGAGGTTCATGTCGGCATCGTTCTCGCTTCCACAGCTGCATTTCGCGCCCGAAAGCTTCGGCCCGGCGATTTCGCCCGCCACCTTCGAGCAGCATCACGGCGGCCACCACAAGATGTATGTGGACACGCTCAACACGCTGGCCGACGAGGCGGGCCACTCGGATGCCTCGCTCATCGGCATCATCCGTGCGGCCGGCCCGGGCAAGCTGTTCAACAATGCCGCGCAGCACTTCAACCACGCCTTCTACTGGGCGAGCCTGACGCCTTCGGCCCGCGCGCCGGAAGGCGATCTCGCCGCAATGATCGATCGCAGCTTCGGCTCGGTCGATGCGCTCAAGGAAAAGCTGGTTGCCGCCGGGGTCGGCCATTTTGCCTCCGGCTGGGCGTGGCTGGTGAAGAAGGGCGACACGCTGGAAGTGGTCGATACCCATGATGCGGCGACGCCCGTCACCGAAGACGGGGTGCTGCCGCTCCTCGTCCTCGATGTCTGGGAACACGCCTATTATCTCGATCACAAGCGGGCCCGGAAAGCCTATCTCGAGGCGGTGACGGCGGATCATCTCAACTGGGAGTTTGCCGAGAAGATCCTTGCTTCGGGTTCGGTCGAAGCAGTCGATTTCGGCATCGGCCAGTCGAACTGAGGCCTCGCCCTGCGGGGCGGCGTCAGCCGTCCCGCGGGATGACACGAATGGCTCTCGGGTGGCCGATGCCCGATGCGCGGAAGGCAAGCACCGGCGCGGCCTCGGCTGGTTTCGGCTCCCGCCGGTCTCGCGCATCCGGCCCGCCGCCGCCGCGCGCCTCGTCCCCGCGGGAAGGCTGCAGGCGCAGCTCCCGCCCGCCGACCGTCGCCAGCAGCGGTGACAGGTCGACGAGCCTGCGCGCAACGAGGTGGATGACGTCGCCCTCGCGCTGCACGATGCCATGGACGCCCAGCATCGAGGCAGCGAGAATCAGCCGCCGCTGTTCCTCGAACAGCCGCGGCCAGATGATGATGTTGCCCGTCCCCGTCTCGTCCTCCAGGGTCACGAACATCACGCCCTTGGCCGAGCCCGGCTTCTGGCGGACAAGGATGATGCCCGCGGCCGAAAGCGCCCGGCCATCCCGCATGCCGCCGATGTCTAACAGCGGCCGGAAGCGCTGCCGGCCAAGCTCTTCGCGCAGGAAGGACAGCGGGTGCCTGCGCAACGTCAGCGACACCGCGCGATAATCCTCCACCACCTCTGCCCCCGCCTTCAGGGGGCGAAGCCTGACCTCCGGTTCCGCCCCATGCTGCGCAGCATCAGCTGCAGCAAACAGCGGCAGGGGCGTATCGCCCAGCCCCTTTGTCGCCCAGAGCGCGTCGCGCCGTGCCAGCCCCCAGCCGGCGAAGGCGTCGGCCTCGGCCAGCCGCTCGAGGGCCGCGCGCGAGGCTCCGCTGGCGCGGTGGAGCGCGGCGATGTCGCGGCTGCTCTCGCGCGCGGCAAGGATCGCCTCCGCGTCCGTCTCGGCAAGCCCGCGCACCATGCGCATCCCCAGCCTCAGCGCAAGGCCGCCGTCCGCGGGCTCCAGCGTGCAGTCCCAGCGGCTGGCGGCGATGCAGACGGGTCGCACCTCGACGCCATGCTCGCGTGCGTCGCGCACGATCTGCGCCGGCGCATAGAAGCCCATCGGCTGCGCGTTCAGCAGCGCACAGGCGAACACCTCGGGATGGTGGCACTTCATCCACGACGAGGCATAGGCAATCAGCGCGAACGAAGCGGCGTGGCTTTCCGGAAAGCCATAGGAGCCGAAGCCCTCGATCTGCCGGAAGGTGCGCTCCGCGAACTCCGCCTCATATCCGCGCGCCACCATGCCGGCGACCAATTTGTCCCGGAAGTGGGAAACGCCCCCGGTGAACTTGAAGGTCGCCATGGAGCGCCTGAGCGCATCGGCTTCAGAGGGCGTGAAGCCGGCGCAGACAATTGCCACCTTCATCGCCTGCTCCTGGAACAGCGGCACGCCGAGCGTCTTGCCGAGCACCCGTTCGAGCGCGGGTGAGGGGAAGCTCACCGGCTCCTTCCCCTCCCGGCGGCGGAGATAGGGATGCACCATGTCCCCCTGGATCGGGCCGGGGCGCACGATCGCCACCTCGATGACGAGATCATAGAAGGTCGTCGGCTTCAGCCGCGGCAGCATCGACATCTGCGCCCGGCTCTCGATCTGGAACACGCCCAGCGTGTCGGCGTTGCGGATCATCGCATAGGTGGCCGGGTCTTCCGCAGGGATGGTGGCGAGGTCCATCGCCACCCCCTTGTGCTGGCCGAGCAGGTCGAAGGCGCGGCGCATGCAGCCCAGCATGCCAAGGCCCAGCACATCCACCTTCATGAAGTGGAGCGCCTCGATATCGTCCTTCTCCCACTCGATCACCTGCCGGTCGGCCATGGCGGCGGGCTCGATGGGCACGAGATCGCACAGCGGCGTCTGGGTGAGCACGAAGCCGCCCGGATGCTGGGAGAGGTGGCGCGGCGTGCCGATCAGCTCGCGCGCCAGCTCCAGCGTCAGCTTCAGCCGCGGATCCTCGAGGTTCATGCCGAGATCGGCCGCGTGCCGCTCCGCCACCCCGTCTGACGACCAGCCCCATACCTGCCCGGCGAGCGCACCCGTCACATCCTCCGGCAGGCCCAGCGCCTTGCCCACCTCGCGCACTGCGCCCCGCGCGCGGAAGCGGGAGACGACGGCGGTCAGGGCCGCGCGATCCCGCCCATAATGATCATAGATCCACTGGATCACCTCCTCGCGCCGCTCATGCTCGAAATCGACATCGATGTCCGGCGGTTCGTTGCGCTCGGTGGAGATGAAGCGCTCGAACAACAGCTCGGAGCGAACCGGGTCGATGGCCGTGATGCCAAGCACATAGCAGACGGCGGAGTTGGCCGCGCTTCCCCGCCCCTGGCAGAGGATGCCCTTCGCGCGCGCGAAGCGCACGATGGCATGCACGGTCAGGAAATAGGGCGCATAGCCCATCTGCGCGATCAGGGAGAGTTCATGGCCCAGCTGCGCGCGCACGGCGTCGGGAACGCCATGCCGATAGCGCACCGCGGCGCCTTCCCATGTCAGCTTCTCCAGCGTCTGCTGCGGGCTGAGCGACGGGTCCGGCCGCTCCTCCGGATACTGATAGCGGAGATCGGCAAGCGAGAAGGACAGCCGCTCGAGCAGCCGCTCGCATTCGGCGAGCGCCTCCGGCCAGGCGGCGAAGCGGCGCGCGATTTCGCCCGGTGCCAGAAGATGCCGGTCCGCGTGCCGCTCGCGACCGGCCCCAAGCGTGTCGATGGTGCATTTCCGGCGGATGCAGGAAAGCACGTCTGCCAGCATCCGCCGCTCGGGCGCATGATAGAGAACATCCGCAAGCGCGATCACGGGAAGCCCCAGCCGGCGGGCGAGCTCGCCCAGACGATGGAGGCGCGCCGCTTCGCCCGGCAGCCGCCGGAAAGACAGGCCCACCCGGGCGGAGGCAGCGAAGATGTCGCGGAAGGTCTCGCCATCCCCCGCCCGCAGCCGCCCGGACAGCAGCACCGCCTCAAGGCCCGATGCGTGCGCCCCCACATCCTCCCAGAAGAGGGTGCACGCCCCCTTGCCGGCGCGGCGCTTGCCCAGCGTCAACAGCCGGCAGAGGCTGGCCCAGCCGCCAGTATCGCGCGGATAGACAAGCAGCGAAGCCCCCGCCGATCCATCCTGCCGCGCAAGATCCAGCCGCGCGCCGGGCACATGGCAGACGCCGGTGGCCTTGGCGGCCAGATGCGCGCGCACCAGCCCGCCCACCGTGTTCCGGTCGGTGACGGCGAGCGCCTTCCAGCCAAGAACGGCCGCGGCTGCAAACAGCTCGTCCGCCGACGAGGCGCCGCGCAGAAGCGAGAAATGCGAGGCAGCCTGCGGGCAGAAGGCGGGGCGGGTCATGCCCTCGTTCTATATTTGTTCCAAACGATTCGCCACTCAATCCCGGCGGACGAGGGTGCCTGCGCCTTCGCGGGTGAAGATCTCCAGGAGCATCGCGTGCGGCACCCGGCCATCGAGGATGACGGCCGCGTCCGCCCCGCCCTCGACTGCCGCCACGCAGGTTTCGAGCTTCGGAATCATGCCGCCGGTGATCGTGCCCTCCTCGCGCAGCGCGGCGATCCGCGCGGGCGAGAGATCCGTCATCAGGCTTCCATCCTTCGCCAGCACGCCGGGCACATCCGTCAGCAGAAACAGCCGCGCAGCGCCGAGCGCGGCCGCGATTGCGCCGGCCATGGTGTCGGCGTTGATGTTCCAGGTGCCGCCGTCCGCTCCGGATCCCACCGGCGCCACCACGGGAATGAAGCCGGCGCCGGTCAGCACGTCCAGCAGCTCGCGGGAAACCTCCGCCGGCGCGCCGACGAAGCCCAGATCGACCACCTGCTCGATCGCGCTGTCCGGGTCGCGCACGCGCCCATCCACCTTCTCCGCGCGCACCAGGTTCCCGTCCTTGCCCGAAAGCCCGACCGCGCGCCCGCCTGCGGCATTGATCCACGAAACCAGTTGCTTGTTGATTGCGCCCAGCACCATTTCGGCCACTTCGGCGGTTGCTGCATCGGTCACGCGCAGGCCATCCACGAACCGGCTCTCGTGGCCCAGCCGGGTCAGCATTGCGCCGATCTGCGGGCCGCC
>JBKBXK010000108.1:0-7028 GCA_046314095.1 Thermaurantiacus sp.
AGCGCTCCTCAACCTCACGCGGTCGGTTGCAGTCGAGGTTGGGCGCAAGGGTGATCATATCCGGGTGAACTGCGTGCTGCCGGGCGGCACCCGCACGGCGATGACCGAGGCGCTCTATGACAATGCCTATTGGGCGGACCGGCAGAATTTCCGGGATGTTCCCCTCCGGGACTATTGCCGCCCGGATGATATCGCAGATGCTATCGTCCACCTCGCGAGCGACGAAGCTGCATTCATGACTGCGGCAGCGCTGGTCGTGGACGGTGGCTGGATGCTTTCCAACCGGATATGAGCAGCCGTCCACAACCTGTTGCAATCGTAACCGGTGCGACCTCTGGCATCGGTCGTGCGGGCGCGCTCCGGCTTGCGATGGACGGCTTTCATGTGGTCGCTGCCGGCCGTTCACCCGAACGCGGTGAGGACGTGGTACGCGCGATCCATGCGCAAGGCGGATCGGCCGAGTTTGCCGCATTCGACGTGACCTCGGAAGCCGATTGGGAGCGGATAACCGGTGACGCAGCAGCCCGCTTTGGCCGGCTCGATGCTCTTATCAGCTCCGCCGGCATCTTTTTTGCGAGACCGCTTCCGGAAACCAGCCTCGCCGAGTTCAGAAGGCTCTGGGAAACCGACGTCGAAAGCGTGGTTCTCGGCACGAAGTGGGGCATGCGGGCGATGCGGGACACGCACTCGGCGGGCTCGATCGTCAATATCTCCTCGCTCGCCGGAATCATCGGCCTAGAGGACTGTTCAGCCTATTGCGCTGCCAAGGCGGCGGTCACCCATTTTTCGCGGATTGCCGCCATCGAGGCTGCTGCATTCGATCCGCCCGTCCGGGTCAACTCGCTCAACCCCGGCGTCATCCTGACCGAAATGATCACCGGCAGCTATGGTTCGGGGCCCGAGGTGGAAGACTTTGTGAAGGCAGGCAATGCCATCGATATCGTTGGAGAAGCCCGGCATGTCGCGGCCGCGATTTCCTTTCTTGCCGGGCCGCGCAGTCGCATGGTCACAGGCACGGTCCATGTGGTGGATGGGGGCAGAGGGGCGGACTGATGGATCATAACCGGCGCTTCATTCTGGCTCGACGCCCGGCGGGCCGGCCTGTGGAGGCCGACTTCAACCTTGTCGAGGTGCCTTTGGAGCCGCTTGCTGACGGCCAACTGCGCGTCCGCAACCGATACGCCTCTCTCGATCCGGCCATCCGCGGCTGGCTGGACAACCGGGAAAGCTATATGCCACCCGTGCCGCTTGGCGACGCTGTGCGAGCGACCACCGTCGGCAAAGTGGTGGAAAGCCGTAACCCGGATTTTGCAGCCGGCGACTGGGTGCTGGGCCTTAACGCCATCGAGACGCACTCCACCGTGCGGCCGGGCGGCTTCACCCAGAAAATCGACCCCTCGATCGTGCCAAGCCCGACCAATTTCCTTTCCGTTCTGGGCGCTGTCGGACTCACGGCCTGGTTCGGAATTACCGAGGTGCTGAAGCCCGGTCCGGGCGATGTGGTGCTTGTTTCCGGCGCTGCGGGCGCGGTCGGCTCGCTTGCCGGACAGCTGGCCCGCCACTTTGGAGCACGCGCGATCGGCATCGCGGGAGGACCGGAAAAGTGCGCGCGGGTGCGCAGCCGCGACGGGGTTGTTGCTGCCAACGATTATCGCAGCAAGACGGCGACCGAACTTGCGGCCGATATTCGCGCCGCCGCGCCCGGTGGACTGAGCCATGTGTTCGAGAATGTTGGCGGGCCGACGCTCGAGGCCAGCCTGATGTCGCTTCGTGACGGCGCGCGGATTGGTCTGTGCGGGCTCATTTCAGAGTATAATGCCGCCGAGCCGGTGGGCGCGCGGAACCTCTGGCAGCTCATTGCGCGCAGGGCCTCGATGCGGGGCTTTCTGGTCTCCGAGTGGCTGAGCCGTTTTCCGGAAGGTTCCGCGGCCATGGCAGGGCTTGTGCGCGAAGGCAGGCTCGTTTTCGATGAACATGTTGAGAAGGGAATCGAGCGTGCCTACCCGGCCTTCATGCGCCTTTTCGACGGAACCAACGACGGCAAGATGATCCTGGCGCTGTGAGACCGGAGACGTCTGGCCTTGCCGCCGACAACGCGCCTTCTGCTGGCGTCAAACGGGAGGAATGATGCCGAAGATCGCAATCGTCGGGGGCGGGCCGGGAATCGGGCTTTCGGTGGCGCGGCGCTTTGCCGAGCGGGGTTTCGAGCCGCATCTTTTCACGCGCCGCGGCCCGGAGATGGAGGCGGACGCTCTGCGTGCGGAGGGCCACAAGGCCCACGCGCACCGGCTGGACGCCGGCGACATGGATGCCGTCGCGGACGTGCTCGGTGCGCTTGCACCGGTCGATGTTCTGGTTTGGAACGCGGTTGGGGTGACGCCGGGGAGCCCGCTCGATCTCTCGCCTTCCGCGCTTGTTGCGGATTTCCGGATCGGGGTTGCAGGTGTTGTTGCCGCGGTGCGGTCGCTGGTGCCGACGATGCCGGCGGGCGGTTCGGTGCTGCTCACAGGCGGTGGCTACGCGCTCCACCCGGCGACTGGCCTGGCCAGCCTGGGTGTCGCCAAGGCTGGCCTGCGCAATCTCGCGATGACCCTGTCCGAAAGCCTTGCACCACGCGGGATTCGCGCCGGAACGATCACCGTGATGGGCATCGTTGCACCGGGCACGGCGTTTGATTCGGCACATGTCGCCGATGCCTTCTGGGCAATGCATGAAGATCGTGAGCGCGCGCTCGGCTTCGAGATCCGGTTTCACGGGAGAGCGGCATGACCCCGACCGATATCGTGTCCTCGTTCATCGATCATCTGAACGGCATGCGGCTGGACGCGGCCTGGTCGTTGCTTGATCCCAACGTCGTCTATCACAACATTCCGATGGCCCCCGTTACCGGTCCTGACGCCGTGGCGGCAGTGTTTGCGCAGATACCTATGCAGGCAATGGACTGGGAAACGCATGCCATCGCAGCAACCGGTGAGACGGTTCTGACCGAACGGACCGACCGCTTCATGCTTCTGGACGGCCGAACCGTGTCGCTTCGGGTGATGGGCGCCTTTGAAGTGGTGGACGGGCGCATCACCCAGTGGCGAGACTATTTCGATCTCAACCAATGGCTTTCGCAGATGGCCCCTGCGCCCTGAGTGCTGGGGACCCTCCCACTCGTTCCAGCCTATGAAAGGCAAGAGCAGGAGCCGGCAGAGTGCTGACCTATCCTGACTGCCTGTGGACGTGTGAGGAAAGATCATGGCGAGCGCGCCGGAAACCGGAGAGCAGACAGCGGACGCGACGCCGCAAAGCCTGTTTGCGCCCGAAACGCTTGCCGACCCATTCGCTTTCTACGCGCGCATGCATGCCAAGGCGCCGGTGGCGCCGGCGCCGGGCACCCCCTTCGCATTTGTCTGGTCCCACGAACTGTGCAGCGAGGCGACCGGCCGCTGGCAGGAGTTTTCCAATGCCTTTGGCGAGGCAATGACGGGCGCCCGCGCAAAAGACCCGGAGGTGAAAGCCATCCTCGATACCGGATGGCCCGCGGTCGACACCATGCTCACCGCCGACCCGCCGACCCACACCCGTTTCCGCAAGCTGGTGAATCTCGCTTTCTCCATGAAGCGGGTGGATGCGATGGAGGCGGACATCCGTGCCAAGACGGTGTCGCTGATCGAGCGCATGCTGGAGCGGACGGAATGCGACTTCGTGGAGGCCTTCGCGGTTCCTCTGCCTGTGATGGTGATCGCTGGGCAGCTCGGCATGTCGGACCTGCCGGTCGAAACCGTCAAGCGCTGGTCTGACGCGTTCACCGATCGCTTGGGCGGGATGGCCAGCCGCGAGCGGGAGATCGAATGCGCTCAGCTGGTGGTCGCGTTCCAGCACCATGTGAAAGCCCTGATCGACGCACGGCGCGGCGCAGCAACCGACGATATCCTCTCTGATCTGGTTCACGCCCGGGTCGAGGGCGAGCGGCCGCTCGATGATGCCGAGATCATGTCGGTGCTGCAGCAGTTGATGGTGGCGGGCAACGAGACGACAACGTCGACCCTGGCAGGTGGCCTGCTGCACCTGATGCAGAACCCTGGCGAGCTCGAGGTGCTGCGGGCGGATCCTTCGCTCATCCCGAATGCCGTGGAGGAGATGTTGCGGCTGGAAAGCCCGACGGCCGGCATGTGGAGGGTTGTGAAGACGGACACTGAAATCGGCGGCATGAAGGTGCAATCGGGCACACTCCTCCACCTGCGATATGCCGCGGCCAATCGCGACCCCGAAAAATATCCCGAACCTGACCGCTTCGATGTGCGCCGCAGCAACGCGCGAACCCATCTTGCCTTTGGCCGCGGCATCCACATGTGCATCGGGAACATGCTCTCGAGGAAAGAGCTTGTGGTTGCGTTCCAGGAGCTTCTCGCGCGTCTCGACGCGATTGCGCTGCAGCCGGGCGCGAAGCTCGTGTGGCCACCCAATATGCTGCTCCGCGGGCTGGCAGCTTTGCCGATCCGCTATCGGGCGCGCGCGTGAACTTCGACTTCACGGAGAGCCAGGCGCTGTTGCGCGAGACGGTCAGCCGGTGGGCTTCCGATCATGTGGGCGGCGACACGCATCGGCTGAAGGTGCTGCGCGCCGCGCCCGGCGGATTCGACCGCTCCGGCTGGGAGGCCCTCGGCGAGCTCGGTGTTCTCGCACTGCCCTTTGCCGAATGCGATGGCGGACTTGGGGGCGGGCCAGTGGAGGCTGTTGCCGTGGCGGAACCGCTCGGTCGGGCGCTTACTCCTGAGCCCGTCACCGAATGCCTGATGGGAGCAGGGACATTGTTCGCAGCCGCGGCCTCGCCCGCAGTTCGGGCCCGGCACCTTCCCGCCATCATGTCGGGCCACCTGCTGTTGGCGGCCGCCATCACCGAGCAGCGCGGCCGCACGAACATTGCCCATGTGGAAACCCGCGCGAAAGGTGGGGGAGAGGGTTGGACGCTCGCGGGCGCCAAATCCGCTGTCTGGCAGGGTGGCGCAGCCGATGCCTTCCTCGTGACCGCGCGGCTTGGCGGAGAGCCACGTGACCGGGCCGGGATCGCGCTGTTTCTTGTGCCTCGCGACGCAGACGGAATCGAAGTCCGCCCATGGCGTGCTGCCGACGGCTCGGTTGCCGTCGAGCTCACGCTTCGCGACGTGACGCTTGGTCCGGATGCGCAGCTCTCGGAGGGCCTGGACGCGGTGGAGGCGGCGCTCGTGTCCGGCTGGCTTGCTGCCTCGGCCGAGATGCTCGGCGGCGCCGACCTCCTCCTGGAGACGACACTTGCCTATGTGAAGGGCCGCGAACAGTTCGGCCGACCCATCGGCAACTTCCAGGTCATCCAGCATCGGTTGACGGACTGCTATGTGGCGATCGAGCAGGCGCGCTCCATGGTCTATCGTGCTGCCCTCGCACCGGATGCGGATCGCGCCCGGGCGGTCACCGGCTGCCACGCATTCGTGAGCGAGGCAGCACGGCTCGTGGCGCACGAGGCGGTCCAGTTCCATGGTGGCATGGGCGTGACGGACGAGCTCCTCGTCGGTCACGCTCTCAAGCGGATTCAGCTGCTGTCGCGACTCTGGACCGATCCGGACTCAGCGATGCTTGCATGGGCCGAGGCTGCCTGAGCGGTCGATGGAGGATATCGCGACACAGCTGTTCGTGGTGGGGCCACCGCCGCGCCTGATCGGGGGCCGCGAGCGCGCAACAGGGCGGATCGTCTTCCCGCTCCCGGCCGACATGGGCCGGTTCGAGGCCATCGAGCTTCCCCCACAGGGCATGATCTGGAGCTGGACGGTGCAGCGGTTCCGGCCGAAATCGCCTCCCTATGCCGGGCCGGAAACCTTCGCGCCTTTTGCGCTTGCCTATGTGCAGCTTGGCGATGTGCTGATCGTCGAAGGCCGCCTCGCCGGCTTTGCCTTCGAAGATCTGCGCGTGGGGCTTCCTTGCCAGACAGTTCTTGAGCCCTTTGCGGGCAAGCTATCGTTCGCGTTCGGACCACTGGACCCGGGCGCATGAGCGCGGTTGCCATCATCGGCGCTGGAATCCATCGGTTCGGCCGCACGGACGGCGCCTCTGGCCTGGAGCAGGGCGTGTTCGCGGCGCGCGCCGCGCTGGCGGACGCGGGCGTCGTGTGGAGCGATATCGGGATTGCCTTTGGCGGCTCCTCGGCGGCCGGAAGTGCGGACATCATGGTCTCCGAGCTTGGGCTTACGGGTGTTCCGTTCGTGAATGTCGCCAATGGCTGCGCGACCGGTGGCTCCGCGCTGTTCTCAGCCGCCGCTGCCATCCGCGCCGGCCAGGCCGATTTCGCCCTCGCCGTCGGCTTCGACAAGCATCCACGCGGCGCCTTCGACCCGAAGCCGGCCGACTGGGGCCTGCCGGACTGGTATGGTGCGCTTGGGCTGATGCTCACCACACAGTTTTTTGCCCTGAAGATGCGCCGCTATATGGAGCTCTATCACATCAGCAAGCGCTCGCTCGGGCTGGTGGCCGAAAAGGCCTATGCCAATGGTGCACTGGCCGAACACGCTTGGCGGCGCACGCCGATGGAACTTGACGCCATCCTTCAGGCGCCAATGGTCAATGATCCGCTCACCAAGTACATGTTCTGCTCGCCTGCGGAAGGCGGTGTCGCGCTGGTGCTTGCCTCGGAACGCAAGGTCCGGGCACTCGGCGCGCGCCCGGTCTGGCTGAAAGCGGTGGAGATGCGCACCCGCCCCGCCGGCAGTTTCGAAGTTTTTTCGCCGTCACTTGACATCGTGCGCGGCGTCTCTCCCTCGGTTCTGGCAGCAGACGCGGCCTTTGCGACTGCGGGCATGGAGCGCTCGGACATCGACGTGGCACAGCTTCAGGATACGGAGTCGGGCGCCGAGATCATGCACATGGCCGAATGCGGTTTCTGCGCCGATGGCGAGCAGGAGGCATGGCTTGCCGAAGGGCATACCCGCATCGGCGGGACGCTTCCCGTGAACACGGACGGCGGCTGCCTTGCCTGCGGCGAACCTATCGGCGCATCCGGGCTCAGGCAGGTC
>JBKBXK010000109.1:0-6990 GCA_046314095.1 Thermaurantiacus sp.
CATAATCAAGGTCGAGGACCGCTGCACCGTCCCACACGCCGCAGGAGACGGCAGCCACCTGCCGCGGAAGCGGGTCGCTTGCGAAGGGATGTTCGGCATGGAACCGGTCCAGCGCGATCCGCAGTGCCACCCAGGCGCCGGAAATCGCAGCCGTGCGGGTCCCGCCATCGGCCTGGAGCACGTCGCAATCGATTGTGTACTGTCGCTCGCCAAGGGCCTTCATGTCGGTGACAGCGCGCAGGGATCGGCCGATGAGGCGCTGGATTTCCTGCGTTCTCCCGGATTGTTTGCCGCGCGCAGCCTCGCGGGCCATGCGGCTGTGCGTGGAGCGCGGCAGCATGCCGTATTCTGCCGTCACCCAGCCTTCCCCCTTGCCTTTCAGGAAGGGTGGAACCTTCTCGTCGAGACTCGCCGTCACCAGCACATGGGTGTCGCCGAACTTCACCAGGCAGGATCCCTCGGCATGGGCGGCGAAGCCCGGAATCATCTCGATCTGGCGCATGGCATCAGGGGCGCGGCCTGAGGGCCTCATGGGATATTCCTTCAACAGGGAGTGCAACGCGGCATAGCCGCGCCAGCCAAGGTTGAGAAGGCGCGCGGCGGCGCCTAATCCAGACGACATGTCAACGATGCGACCGGACACGGCCCAGACAGGAGCCGGCCAGCTCTCCGAGCGGGCACGGGTGGTGTTTCGCGATCTCGTGGACAATTATCTGGCGACCGGGCTTCCGGTCGGCTCGCGGACCCTGTCGCGTTCGGGTGAGCTGGGCCTGTCGCCTGCCTCGATTCGCAACGTGATGCAGGACCTGGAGGAGCTGGGTCTTCTTGCGGCACCCCATACCTCGGCCGGTCGCGTTCCCACCGAGGCGGGTCTCAGGCTGTTCGTCGACGGAATGATGCAGGTTGCAGAGCCGGCGCCCGAAGATGTGGCGGCCATCGAGACCGAAGCAGCGCGCGGCGGCGGCAGCCTTGAAGATGTGCTCGCCCGGACGACGGCTGCGCTGGCCGGACTTGCGCAGTGCGCGGCGGTGGTCGCCGCGCCAAAGGCCGAGGCACGGCTGAAGCAGCTGGGGTTTGTGCCACTGGGCGGGGCGCGGGCGCTTGCCGTGCTGGGGGGGGACGATGGCTCGGTCGAGAACCGGCTCCTCGATCTCGGTGCCGGTGTCGATCCGGCCATGCTGGAGGCGGCCGGCAATTATGTGAGCGGGCGGCTGGCGGGTCTGACCCTTGCCGAAGCAGCGGAGCGGCTGCGCGCCGAGATCCGCAGCGGCCGGGCCGCGCTGGACCGGATGACGGCCGACCTTGTCGAGCATGGGCTGGCCGCATGGTCTCGCGACCAGGGCGGCGCCGTCCTGATCGTCCGGGGGCAGGCGCATCTCCTCGACGGCGTCGACATCGAAAAGGCCCGGGCGCTCCTCGAAGAGGTGGAGGAGAAGGAGGCGCTGGTCAGGGTGCTGGACCGGGCGCGGGAGGCAGACGCGATGCGCATCTTCATTGGCGCGGAAACGGAACTGTTCGCGCTATCGGGCTCGAGCGTGGTTGCAGCCCCCTTTCGTGGTGGCGATGGGCGTGTCATCGGGGTGATCGGGGTTATCGGCCCCACCCGGTTGAACTATGCCCGGGTCGTGCCAATGGTGGACATGACGGCAAGCAGACTGAGCAGGCTGATGGCATGACGGACCAAGACGGGCAGAACGAAGCGGCAGCCGCGGCGGACACGCCGGCGGAGACCGATCTCGAGGCCGAGTTGAAGGCAGCGCGCGACGAGATCGTGGCGCTGGTGGAGGAACGGGACCGCGAGCGGGATCGGGCCCTGCGCATGGCGGCGGAAGCCGAGAACACCCGCAGGCGCCTGGAGCGGGACAAGGCGGACGCCGTGCAATATGCCTCGACCGGGTTCGCCCGCGACATGCTGTCTGTCGCCGACAACCTCGAGCGGGCGCTGGACGCGCTGGACAAGGTCGAGGACGAATCACTGAAACCGCTTCTGACCGGCATCGAGATGACCCGGCGCGAGCTGATGCAGGTCTTCGAGCGTCACGGAATCCGGCGCGTTGCGGCGGTTGGACTGCCTCTGGATCCCAACCAGCACCAGGCAATGGTGGAGGTGGACGCGGACTCCGAGCCGGGGACCATCGTTTCGGAAATGCAGTCGGGCTGGGTGATCAAGGACCGGCTGCTGCGCCCGGCCCTGGTCGCGGTTGCCAAGGCGAAGGCGGACGCCTGAGGCGGTTCAGACAGTCTCCGGCTGCCGCCAGCCGGGCAACGGAGCCCGGCCGGCGTTCCAGAAGGGGACTAGCGCGGCGAGCAGTTCGAACGGGGGGCGGCCAAGCCGCGGCGCGCCAAGAAAGGCCAGCCAGGCGTCAGCAACAATCTCGGCCTGCTGCTCGATGCCATAGTCGGCAAACGGTCGACCCGGAGAAAGGGGCGCATAGGCATACCGACAGAACGGGTGACGGCGGAGCGGCAGGCGCACGCCCTGCTGATGCTGCCAGACATGCACGAGCTCGTGCACCAGGAGATGCTGCCGTGCCGGGGGCTCGGCGGCGAAATCCGGGCTCCAGCGATCCCCGTTGGGATGAAACCAGATATGGCCGTCAGGCGCCATGGTGACGTTGGCGGGCTGCCACATCGCCCATTTTTCCAGCCGCAACCTGACCGGCGCCGGGTCGAGTGCCGCGCCGAACACCGCCCAGGCAATCGCCGCCTCGCCCGGAGTGAGCGCCCGCACCGACGGTGCAGGCGCAGACTCAACCGGCGGCCCGGGCCTGGGCACGCACCTGCGCGGTCGCGCCGCTGCGGAAGGTGAGGGTCAGCTCCACCCTGTCGCCCGGCTTCAAGCGGGGATCGAGGCCGAACAGCATCAGGTGGTTGCCGCCGGGACGGAACTCGACCGACTGGCCGGCGGGAACTGCAACAGACGGCTCGGCCCGCATGCGCATCACGCCGCCATCCATGGTCATGCTGTGGATCTCGATCCGCTCGGCCGAGGGGCTGGACGCGCCAACGATGGCATCGGCCTGGGCCCCGCCCTGTACGACCATGTAGCCGGCGCCCGGGCGACCGGTTGCCGCCGGCAGCCGGACCCACGCGTTGGACACCGATGGTGCCTGCTGCTGGCCGATCACCTCGGTGCCTCCAAACACGGAGGCGACGAGGAGAAGCACCGCGAGCACACAGGCTGACAAGCCAAAATGGCGGGTGTTCATCTTCAAGCTCCCGAACATAGCCTCTCCATCTGGGGAGGGCGTTGCGAAATGACAACGGCCGGCGGCGCACCGTGCTGGCGGAGCCCCGGCCCATTGATGCGGCCATGGCACCACCTATATCCGCCCCACCATGCGTCGGCTGGCCGCGCGGTCTCGCCGCCGCAGCCGGAGCGGAATTTGCCCCGGCCGTGCGGCGTCCAGATGCGCTGCCGTGGATGTATGGAACATGTCTGGCGAAGACCGGGGGACCATCCCGGCAAGGCACAGGGATCAGAGAATGGCCAAGGTAATCGGTATCGACCTCGGAACCACCAACAGTTGCGTTGCGGTGATGGAGGGCTCGACCCCGAAAGTGATCGAGAATGCGGAAGGCGCCCGCACCACCCCGAGCCAGGTCGCCTTCACCAAGGATGGCGAGCGACTGGTGGGCCAGCCCGCCAAGCGCCAGGCAGTCACCAACCCCGAAAACACCGTGTTTGCCGTGAAGCGGCTGATCGGCCGCCGCTACGACGATCCGATGACCCAGAAGGACAAGGATCTCGTACCCTACAAGATTGTGGCCGGTGCGAATGGCGATGCCTGGGTCGCAGCTGGCGGCAAGGAATATTCGCCCTCGCAGATTTCGGCCTTCATCCTGCAGAAGATGAAGGAGACGGCCGAAAGCTATCTCGGCGAAAAGGTGACGCAGGCCGTCATCACCGTCCCGGCCTATTTCAACGATGCCCAGCGCCAGGCGACCAAGGACGCCGGGCAGATCGCCGGCCTTGAAGTGCTCCGGATCATCAACGAGCCGACTGCGGCCGCGCTTGCCTATGGCACCGACAAGCAGTCGGACGGGAAGACCATCGCCGTTTATGACCTCGGCGGCGGCACCTTCGACATCTCTGTGCTGGAACTCGGCGACGGCGTGTTCGAAGTGAAATCCACCTCTGGCGACACATTCCTAGGTGGCGAGGATTTCGACGCCAAGCTGGTGGATTTTCTCGCCGAGGACTTCCGGAAGGACCAGGGCATCGATCTGAGGAACGATCGGCTGGCGCTGCAGCGGCTGAAGGAAGCGGCCGAGAAGGCGAAGATCGAGCTGTCTTCAGCGCAATCGACCGAGGTGAACCTCCCCTTCATCACGGCCGATGCCTCCGGGCCGAAGCACCTTGTGAAAGCGGTGAGCCGGGCCGATCTCGAGAAGCTGACCATCGACCTCATCGAACGGACCCGGAAGCCCTGCATCGACGCCATGAACGAGGCGGGCGTCAAGGCCGCCGACATCGACGAAGTGATCCTCGTCGGCGGGCAGACGCGGATGCCGCGGGTGCGCAGCTTCGTGAAGGAGCTGTTCGGCAAGGAGCCGAACACCAGCGTCAACCCCGACGAGGTGGTGGCCATGGGGGCCGCGATCCAGGCGGGCGTGCTGCAGGGCGATGTGAAGGACGTGCTGCTGCTGGACGTGACTCCGCTTTCGCTCGGCATCGAGACGCTGGGCGGCGTGTTCACCCGGATGATCGACCGCAATACGACCATCCCTTCCAAGAAGAGCCAGGTGTTCTCGACTGCGGACGACAACCAGTCGGCCGTGACCATCCGGGTGTTCCAGGGCGAGCGCGAGATGGCCGGCGACAACAAGATGCTCGGCCAGTTCGACCTCGTCGGGATTCCGCCGGCCCCGCGCGGCGTGCCGCAGATCGAGGTGACCTTCGACATCGACGCCAATGGCATCGTTTCGGTGTCTGCCAAGGACAAGGGCACCGGCAAGGAGCAGCAGATCCGCATCCAGCCTTCGGGCGGCCTTTCGAAGGACGACATCGACAAGATGGTGCGGGAGGCGGAGCAGTTCGCAACCGAGGACAAGTCGAAGCGCGAAGCCGCCGAGGCTCGGAACATGGCCGACAGCCTGATCCACACGACAGAGCGACAGCTGGCCGAGCATGGCGACAAGGTCGGCTCCGAGGTGAAGACCGACATCGAGACAAAGGTTGGCGAGCTGAAATCCGTGCTCGATTCCGGCGAGGCGGCAACCATCCGCACCCGCACGGAAGCGCTTGCGGCCGCCGCCATGAAGCTGGGCGAGGCGGTCTATGCCGCCGAGCAGGCAGCCGCGAGCCCCGAGCCGCAGGAGGCCGAGGCCGAGCAGCCTGGCAGCGAGGATGTGGTCGATGCCGACTTCACCGAAGTCGAGGACGACAAGAAATGACGGCCGCGGTACGGGAGCGGCGGCAGGCCGGCCGCTCCCGGCCGGGGCGGCGTTCGGGAGTTGAGCGGCCGTGAACGCCGGACTTGACTATTACGCCGTGCTCGGCGTCGACCGGACCGCCGACGAACGCGCCATCAAGGCGGCCTATCGCAAGCTGGCGATGGAGCTTCATCCCGATCGCAACCCCGGCAACCGGGATTGCGAGAACCGTTTCAAGGCCGTGAACGAGGCCTATTCGTGCCTCTCCGACCCGCAGAAGCGCGCGGCCTATGACCGGTTCGGGCACGCCGGGCTTTCCGGCATGGGCGGCGGACAAGGCGAGGATTTCTCGGGCTTCACGGACATCTTCTCCGACATCTTCGAGCAGTTCATGGGCGGTGCGCCGGGTGCCCGTGCCCGCGGCCGGCAGGGCCCGCAGCGCGGCGCCGACATCCGCTATGATCTCGAAGTCTCGTTCGAGGACGCGTTCCGGGGCAGCGAGGCAGAAATCGCGCTTGATGTGGCCGTGACCTGCGATGCGTGCCTCGGGACGGGCGGGAAGCCTGGCGCGCGGCCAACCACCTGCGGCACCTGCGGCGGGCGCGGCTCGGTGCGGATGCAGAACGGCATGTTCATCGTCGAGCGCACCTGCCCATCTTGCCATGGCGCCGGCTCCGTCATCTCGGACCCGTGCGATACCTGCCATGGCGAAGGCCGGGTGGAACGGCGGAAATCGCTGAAGGTTGCGATTCCCCGCGGGGTGGATGACGGCACGCGGATCCGGCTTGCCGGCGAAGGCGAGGCCGGGCCGCGCGGCGGAACGGCGGGGGACCTCTACATCTTCGTGCACATGAAGCCGCATCATCTGTGGAAGCGGGACGGCACCACGCTGTTCGCGCAGGTTCCGATGAGCTTTGTCGATGCCGCGCTTGGCGGCGACATCTGCATCCCCGGCATTGATGGCGAGGCGGTGCAGATCGGGATTCCGGCGGGCACGCAATCGGGCCGCCAGTTCCGGGTTCGCGGACGCGGGATGCCGGCGCTGAGCGGTGGCGGCGTGGGCGATCTTGTGGTGCAGGTGGAGCTGGAGACACCCGTCAAGCTTTCGGGCCGGCAGAAGGAACTGCTGGAGGAGTTTCGGGGGCTGGAGGGCGAGCGGTCTGACCATTGCCCGAAATCGCGCGGATTCTGGGAGCGGCTGAAAGAAAGCGTCGGCATCTAGGCCCGGAAGCGTACGCGGCCCCGGGTCGCCCGCTCCGTTCGACCTAGAACCCCCAGGGGATCCCAAGCAGATACCAGCCAACCAGAAGCGCGGTCCAGATCGGTACCAGCCACATCGTATAGGGCAGCATGAGCGCGATGACCGTGCCCACACCCGCCTCTTTCACATACTGCTGACAGTAGATGACCACCAGTGGGAAATAGCCCATCAGCGGCGTGATCACGTTCATCGGGCTGTCTGCGACGCGATAGGCGGCGAGGAGCGTGGCCGGATCGGCGCCAAGCTGAATAAAAAGGGGCACGAAGATCGGCGCGAAGATCGCCCATTTCGGGATGGCGCCAGGCAGCAGGATATCAAGGATCAGGATGGCGATCACGAAGCCGATCAGCAGT
>JBKBXK010000110.1:0-4293 GCA_046314095.1 Thermaurantiacus sp.
TAGGTCGCGCGCTCGACAGTTGCGGTTTCGACGAAGGCTGCGAAACTGCCGACCCCGGTCGAGCGCTCGACGGTGATCACGTCCGGCCAGCTGAACGCGGAGGCGCGGACCGGCCCGGCGCCGAAGTCGAAATCGCGGATGTGGCGATGGGCCGAGACCCGTTCCAGCTGGCCATTCACGCGCACCAGCGCATGGGTGTCCGCAAGGCCGAACATGGTGCGGATCGAGCCGCGACCGAGGATATGCGGCCGCGAGAGGCCGAGCCGCAGCGCCGCCACCCGCGGGAAAAGACGCGCAGCCGCCGCCAGCAGGCAGTCGCTGACCAGGATTGCGACCGCAACGCCCGGAAGCAGCATGACGCCCCGCGCCCTTGCCGGTTCATCCAGTGCAAGAAGCGCCTCGAAGCTCGGCCATTCCCCGGAGAGATCGAGATAGTCAGTTCCAGTGGTGATGCAGGCGCGGGCAAGTGGCAGTGCCGTTGCGGCATAGGGCCCCGCGGCGTTGAGCACCACATCGGCTCCGTCAAGCGCGCGGCCGAGCAAGGCCGGATCCTCAAGCCCGAAGCGGCGGACCGAAAGCCCGAGGCGGTTGCCGAGCGCGTGCAGCGCATCGCCGTCGCGCCCGCCGAGCAGCAACCGGTCGCCCAGCGGGGCGAGCGCTTCGGCAAGACGCGCGCCACTGTTGCCGGTGGCGCCATAGAGGAGGAGCCGGGGCCCGCTCACGTCCGCTCGAACACCCAGGGGACGAGGCCGGCAAGAAACGCGCGATCGTCCGACAGCGGGAGCGCGGCGGCAATCGCCTCGAACTCGTGCGCGGCGGCGCCGGCAAGGCCATGCGCGGCCGCGCGGGCGTGGGCGATGGCGCCGCGCTCCTGCATCAGCGCGTGGATATCTGCAATCATGGCCGCAGTGCGGGCAGCACGCGGGGCTTGAAGCCAGGCGCGTGCGGCGGCGCGCACCCCGGGCTCACGATCGGTTGCGAGGCGGATCGCCATCAGGGTGCGCTTGCCTTCCTGCAGGTCGCCAAGCCGCTCCTTGCCATAGCGGCCGTCGGCGACGAGGTTCAGAAGATCGTCCTGGATCTGGAAGGCGGCGCCGAGGAAGAAGCCGAAGCGCGCAAGCGCATCGAGATCGATGTCACGGGCGCCGGACGCGAGCACACCCGCCTGCAACGGAAAGATCAGCGACATCCAGGCGGTCTTCTTGAGGACCATCCGCAGATAATCCGCCTCGGTGACGGCGATCGCCGGATCGGCGCGCCAGCCCAGCTCCAGCGCCTGGCCCTCGGCGCTTTCGCGGGCCATGCGCTCGGCCTGCGCAAGGATGGCCCGCGCCGGGCCCGGCGGCAGCGCCGCGACTCCTTCGGCGAGGGCCGAGAGCGCAACCAGCATCGTGGCATCGCCGGCATTGAGCGCAAGCGGCACACCGTGCAGCGCGTGCAGCGTCGGGCGACCACGGCGGATCTCGCTTTCATCCTCGATATCGTCGTGGATCAGAAGCGCATTGTGGAAAAGCTCGATGGCGACCGCCAGCGGCAGCGCATCTCCGACCCTGCCGCCAAAGGCGCAGGAAGCAGCGATGGTGATGGCAGGCCGCATCATCTTGCCCGGCCGCGAGGGGTAGTCCGCCACCAGCGCGTCGAGGAAGGGGGCCGGCCGCGTGCGCGCCAGCCGTGTCGCCAGCGCGGCGCGGACATGGGCACCATAAAGGCCCAGCAGCTCCGGCACGACCGCGGGGGTGGCCGGAGGCGGCGGGGCGGGAGGGGCAAATGCCTGTGCAGGCGCCCACGGCTGGTTCACTCGGGGATCACCAGCCGGATGTGGCCGACCACCTCGTCGTGATCGCCCGCCAGCACCGGGCCGTTGTAGATGCCGGGCGGCTGGTCTTCCGGCACATGGATGATGGCGCGGGCGCCACTGCCGTCGCCGGCGGAGACGAGCGCCAGCCGGGTGATGTCGGGCTTGTGCGCCTGGCGTGCCTGGAGCGGGCCGAGGTGGAGATGCTTGGGCGTGTCGCCCGGGGCAATGCTGACCGGCCCGGCGGTGGCGCGGGGATGGCCCACCACTTCGCAGCCGATGCTGAGCGGCCGGTTCGGCGCGTCTGCCGGTGCCTGTGGCCTGCTCGCAGGCGCGTTGGGCGGGCGGGCGCCCGGCGGGCCCGCCTCGGGGGCGAAGGCGCGCTCGAGCGTTGCAGCGACACGCGGGTCCGCCACCAGCCCGCCGATCAGCTCCAGCCACACCCGACTGAGATCGCTCGCAAGCTCCAGCATACGGCCGATGCTGCGAGTGAGATCGTGCTGCACATCCGCAGCCGAGGCGTTGGGCGTGGCATAGCGGCCCGCCGCCTCGCGGCCATGCTGGAGATTTTCCTCGACCACCTGGTAGCCGAGCGCAACCGCGTCGCTGATGGCGCGCTGGACATGGGCGGTCGGAGCGGAACCGGGCTCTGGCCGGGTTTCACCGAGCCCGGCGCGCGCGTGCCAGCCGCTGCGATCGGGCGCGGTGCGCACCGGTTCCGGGCGGCGGATACGGTCGGGCGGCGCCATGTCAGCGCGCCCTTTGCCGGAGCGAGGGGGCGTCAGGGATGGTCATAGCCGGGGATGTCCTCGAGCAGCGGCAGCCCGGACAGCGCGTGGGCGGCCAGGCGTCCGCTCATGATCGCGCTTTCCGTGCATCCTGAGTTGAAGCCGGCATCCGTCCAGTCGCCGGCGATAGTGAGATTGTCGAAGCGCATGTCGAGCGGCGAGATGCGGTGGCGCAGACTGCCGGGAAGGGTCTGCACATAGCGATCGGAGGGGTTCACATTGGCCCGCCAATACTGGGTGCGGAACCGGTCCGGGCCGTCTGCCGGCGTGCCCGGCCCGCTCTCGTCGGCAAGCAGGCTCCAGCGAAACCCGGCGGCGTCGAAGGCGCCGGGCCAGAGCTGACGCGCCGGCCCCGACAGAAAATCCCGCGCTGCTGCAAACACCTCCTCTGTCCGCTGACGTGGATAGGAGCTATCCGCATCGGACGGCGGCTGGGACGGATCCTTCAGCACGCCGCAGAAATAGACGGCGGTGGCCGGCGGATCCGACCAGCCCTCCTCCGGCACGACATGGGCCATGTCGCACCAGCTGTCGAACGGCTTTTCGAAAGCCGAGACGATGCACGCCGACGCCGACCAGCCGAGCGCAGCAAGATCCTCCTTCAGCCAGACCTGGAAGGCCTGGGTGGCAACGGTGCCAGTCGTTTCCACCATCCGCTGCCAGCGCGGGTCTCGGGCCAGGAGCTCGGGGGCCACATGGGGGATTGCGCCGACGCTGACGCCGAGCACGACGAAATCGAAGTCTTCGCCGACCTTCAGCTCCAGCTCCCCGGCCCGGTGACGCTGCCAATGGGATTCGAAATCGATCCCGGCGGCCTCGAGCCGGCGGCCGTTCTTCAGCTGCTCAAAGCGGGGCGCAGCGGGCCAGCAGGGCCGGCCGGCAACCTCGACAAGCGGCTGATAGGGCCTGTTCCGGAGGGTCTCGGCCTGCACGTCGAAGCGGAGCGAGGCGACATGGCCGTGCCCGGCCGGATCATCGGCTCCGAGGCCGACGTTGGTGAGGCGGTGAAAAAAGCGGAACGTGACGCCGCGGCGAACGAGCAGTTCGTGGAGCGGCGCGAAGACGACATCGCCCATGCCGGCCCGCATCCGCCAGAACATCGCACCGCGATAGCCGAAAAACATCCGCAGCAGCCCGCGCAGACCCTGCCCGGCGGCCGCACGGGGGCGGGCCGCATCGCCATCCTCATAGGCAAGCGCGAGATCGTAGAGGCCACGCACGAACGGGGAATCGATGGACCGCTGCGACGCGCCATTGGCATAGAGCCATTCCCGGCAATCGAAATCGTCGAGCGCGTCGAGCCCCCGCGGGTCCGCGAGAATATTGGCGCGCAACCCGCCCACCATGGCGGCAATGACAAGGTCTGCGACTTCCCAGAGATGTCGTTGCGGATCGCGGGCGAGAAGGCGGGATTCCAGCGCCTCCCGGAGCGCGCCGGCAAGGCGCTCGACCAGGCCGAGCACCTCTGGCCGGGCGCCGAGCGACACGGCGGAAACGGCCACGCGAACCAGCGCCAGCGCCTGCACGATGGTGGCCGCGCCCAGAAACACGCCGCGGCTGACAAGGTCACGCATGGTGGCGATGATGGCCTCCGGCGTCTGCGGGATGCCAGTGAGGCTTTCGGGCATGCCGGCAGGAGCGCCGTCATGGGCGACCTCGAGGTCAACCAGTAGCGCGACCAGGAGATCGATCATGGCGGCATAGTAGCCG
>JBKBXK010000110.1:4303-6963 GCA_046314095.1 Thermaurantiacus sp.
CGGCGGCAGCTTGCCACTCCAGAGCTGGAGGCCACCGCCCTCGCGGGCGGAGACGAGGCCGATGTTCGGCTCCGGGAGAAATGCCTCGCTCCAGGCTCCGAAGGGCGAGCCCTCGGGGTGGGAGGCAAGTTCGCCATAGCATTCGCGCATCAGCCGGAAGCTGTTTTCGTAGAAGCCCAGCCAGACGTGAAGGCCATGCTCTTCGACCCGGCCTGCCGGCCCGCGACCGGAGGCGCCCTTGCCGCCCAGCCGCCAGCCTTCCTGGAAGACACTGATCTCGAACCGGCCTTGGTGCTCGGGGCGGGATAGCTCGAACGCCGCCGCCATCGCGCCGCAGCCTCCGCCGATGATGGCGACGCGCACCGGGCGACCCATTGCGACACACTCCCCCCGAATGGCCTGCCGGCCTTTTTCGCGTACGACCTTAAACGCCCTGCGGGCCGTTGCAAGCGGCCAGCCAGAACTCAGGCGGCCGCCGGGGTGGCCTCCTCAAGGACGGCAAGCGCGAGATGCAGTTTTTTGCGGGTCGGCCGATGCCCGAGCTGGAACATGGCCGCCGACTTGCCGCCGAGCGCGTTCAGCCGTTCGTGGGCGGCACGGGCCTCGTCCATGCGGCCAAGAAGGGCGAGGCTGCCCGCCAGCAGCGCATGGGAGACCACGCTTTCGGTGCGGATCTGGAGCGCCTCGCGCAACACCTCCACAGCCTCCTCGTACCGCTCGAGACAGAAGAGGCAGTGGCCAACGCCCCAAAGCACGATCCCACGCATCGAGCTGCGCGGGCTGAGGCGCAGGCTCAGGAGCAGCCGTTCGAGGCCACGCGCCGGCTCGCCCCGATGCGCGTCGAGCGCGCCTGCGAGGTTCAGGGCGCCGGGGCGAGCGGGCGCGATCTCGAGGGCGCGTTCGACCAGCCGCGCAGACTGCTCCATGTCCGTATTGGTATTGACGAGCGCATAGGCGCAGGCGGTCAGCACTTCCTCGTTTCCGGAATCGAGGTGAAGCGCCGTATCGACCAGCCGTAACGCCTCGCTGCGCGTGCGCTCGGGCTGGTCGGTCCACTGATTCATGAAAAGATTTCCTAGGCAGCCGGCCGCAACTGCCGGAGCAAGGGCATAGTGGGGATCAAGCTCCATGGCGCGGATTGCAAGCCGGACGCCCTCCTCGACGTGCGTCCGCTCGTAGGTCTGCCACTTGGCGCTCGCCTGCATGGTCAGGAGATAGGCGCTCGGAGACGTGGACCGGCGCCGCGTGGCCTTTGCCAACTCCAGCTCGAACAAGGTCGAGTCGATGACCGCGGCGACTTCGGTCGCGATCCGGTCCTGCAGGTCGAAGATGTCATCGAGCGTCACATCATATCTGTCCGCCCAGACCTGGGCACCGGTCTCGGCCTCGAGAACGCGCAGCAGGATGCGCAGCCGCTCGCCTGCGCGGCGAACCTTGCCATCGAGCAGGTATCGAACTCCGAACGCCCGGCCAAGCTGCTGCGGGGCCTGCCCGGCATCCGTCGTGCCCGTGCCGGAATGCGCGGCCACCACGAGCAGGCCGCGGAAGCGGGATAGCGCCATGCCGATCTCGTCGGCAAGGCCCTCCGCAAAATGGTCCTGGGTTGCGGCACCGGTGTCGGTGAAGGGGAGAACGGCAATCGACGGGCGATCCGGAAGGCGCAGTTCCGACGCGGTGGCGAGCTCGACGGCGCTCATCTCGCCGCCACCGCCCGGGGGCACATCGAGGCGCTGGCGCAGGTCAGCAAGTAGCGCAGCGAATGACGGATGGTCGTGATCGCCCGTCCATCCGCTGAGATCGGCAGCCTGGAACAGCGCGAAGCTGACGGGAAGTTCGACAGGCTCCAGCAGCACCGGCAGCAGGGTTCCGGCGCGCTCGGCAACCGTTGCCTCCGAGCGCACCCAGCGCGAGCCGACCGAGCGCGGCGACCAGAGGACAACAACAGCCTTTGCGCTTCTGAGCGCGTCTTCGATCTTGGTATCGTAGACGTCACCGGAGCGCAGGCGACGATCCCACCAGACACGATAGCCGGCCCGACGGAACGCCTCGGCGATCCGTTCGGCGTGCGCCTCATCCTGCCTTCCGTAGGAAAGGAAGATGTCGTGTGCGTCCCCCGTCATCGTCAGAATTTAACCACATCAGGTCCGCAAGTCGAGCAAGGCGGCCTGCCGCACCCCGGCATGGCTGAGCCGCTGGCCTAGAGCAACATTCGTGGCGGATGAGCCGCAAGGTTCAAACGGCCACGGAGTAGGTTGCGCGTCGATCCAGTGCCTTCAGCATCTGCCTCCGACCATGTTGAATCGGCAAAGCGATTCAACATGGTCGGAAGATGCTCTAGAGCCAGGGTGGACGCGCCAGCGCGATGGGCTGGCCGGCAATCGTGAGCGCCGCCTCCAGATGCTCGGTGCGCAGCAGCACGAACTGGAGATCGCCGTGGCGCTGGCCGCACAACTGCCCGGCCTCGCGATCGCCCGCCCTCACCGCGCCATCGGTTGGCGCGGCCGGCGGCAGGCGGATCGGCAACAGGCGTTTCCTCAGCTTGTCACGGTAATGCATGCGGGCGGTGTTCTCCTGCCCGACGAAGCAGCCCTTGGTGAATGAGACGCCATTCAACTCGCGCGCGTTTGTTTCGAGCCAGAGAAGCGCGTCGCGGCCGATCT
>JBKBXK010000111.1:0-6950 GCA_046314095.1 Thermaurantiacus sp.
CGGCCGCGGCAGACATCGTTCGCCCGCTGGCGCCACAGGATTCGGCCTGTCTGCGGGTCCACGGCATGGATGCCGGCGCCGCGCTGGCGCGCATCATAGACGCGCGCATCGCGGGTATCGGCCATGTCGTTGATGGGCACGAACAGCCGGCTGCCGTCGCTCGCCATTCCGAAGTGAACCCCGCCCTGCGTGCCGCCATGGCCCAGCCGCTGCCGCCAGCGGATGGCACCGGTGTCGGGGTCAAGGCCGAACGCCTCGCCCGATTTCTGCCCAACCAGCAGCGTGTCCCCCAGCAGGATGGGGGAAGCCGCGACATCGAGATCCGGCCCCTCTTCCTCCGGGCAGTTCGGATTGCCCAGCATGCAGCCGACGTTCCACGCATCTCCTGGCGTGAACTGCGTTACCCAGAGGCGGCGACCGGTGCGGGCGTCGACTGCGTGAACGGCATTCGAGTTGCCGTCTGCCGGCGAGGAATAATTCTGCCCCGATCCGAAATAGAGGCGGTTGCGCTGTGGGTCGTAGGTGGGGCTGTTCCACACCGGCGCCCCGGAGGGGCCGAGGATCCGCGTGCCCACCGAGGTGCGACCCCGCTCGCGGGGTTCCTCCTCCACGGTGAAGGTGCGCCACCGCTCCTTCCCGCTGGCCGGATCGAGCGCCACCACCTGCCCGCGGAAGGTGCAGCAGGCATAGGCAGGGTCGGCGGCCGAGGTCACCTCGAGCGACGAGACCGGCACGAACAGCTGGCCGCCGCCAAGCGTCGGTGTGCCCGTGATCGTGGCGTTCGGGTGGTCGGATATCTTTTCCTGCCAGAGAATGCTGCCGGTCAGCGCGTCGAGCGCGTAGGCGCGCGCCAGAACGTCGCCGAAATAGGCGCGGCGTCTGTCTGGATCGAGCACGATGCCCGTTCGCACCTCGGCCGAGACGCGGGTTTTCCAGCGCACGCAGCCGGTTTCGAGGTCGAGCGCATAGACGGTGCCATCCTGGCTGCCGACGAACACGCCGCCCCAGCCGATCGCCGGCTGCGAGCGGGCGCGCTGCGCTGCCGGGTATGCAAAGGCCCATTTCAGTTGCAGCTTCGGGATGTCCGCCGCCGTCAGCCCGCCCTCCTCGGCGGCGACGAAGCGCCGGTTGTCATGGCCCCAAAGCACACGGGCGGGCGGATCCGAGAGATCGAAGCGGGCGCGCTCGGGCGCACACATCGGCGGCTCAGGGGCCTGGCGCCATGCCTCGGACGGCGTGCGCGCAAGATACTCCGCGATCTGCCGCCGCTCGGCTGCGGAAAGATGCGCGGCCTGTTCGCGCATGATCCCCGCCTCCATCGAGGCGAGAACGGCATCCGGCGCCATCATTTCCAGCCAGACAATGGCCGGCGCCTTGGGAACGGTGCCATCATGACAGGCAGCACAATTGGCCTGGAACAGCGGACCTCCCGGGTGAGTGGCCGGGTCGATGGTCGGGCCGGTGCGGGCAGTCAGTTCGTCCGTCGAGGCAATCCGTGTCGATGCGCCATCAGGCGCATCACCCGCGCAGGCCGCAAGCAGGGCGGCCGCCAGCAAGCTGACGGCCGGGCGCATTACCGGCGCTGGCCCAGCCGAAACCCGGCCTCGAGGCCGAAGTAGCGCGGCGGACCGTAGAGGGAGAAGGTCCACAGGCCGCCGACCGTCTGCGACGCGACATTGTAGACCTTGTTGGAAAGATTGCGGCCCACGCCCCGGATGAACCAGGCATCATCGGCGGCGGCCAGTGTCACCGACGCATCGAACAGCGTCCGGGCATTCAGGAATGTATTGTCCGAAGGATCATCGATGGACTGGGTGAACAGGTTCCGCGCCACATAATTCGCGCCCCCGTTCAGAACCAGCTTGAGGTCGTCTGAAACCGGCACGTCCCACGATGCGTTCAACGACCACTGCCAGCGTGGCGCCCGATCGAGCGGTGCGGACGCCAGATCATAGCCCGCCGGAACGGGCGTGACGAACTCCCGGTACTTGGCGTCCTGGAAGCCGAGCACGCCGCGCAGGGAGAAGCCGTCGAATGGCAGCACGGTGGCCTCTGCCTCAATGCCCTTCACCCGCGCACTTGCCGCGTTGAAGAAGGTCGTGACCTGGTTGGGCTGTCCGTTCACCTCGATCGGCACCACGATCTGCCGCTGCATGTCGGAGTAATCGACCCAGAAGCCAGTGAGGTTGAGACGGGCGCGACGATCGAGCGTGGTCCACTTGAAGCCTGCCTCGAAGCTGTCGGCGAGCTCCGGCCGCGTGGCCCGTGCGGCCTCCGCAAAGGCCTCGAGGTCGGTGCCAAAGGGTGCAAAGCCGCCCGTCTGGTCATTGAAGGCGCCGGCCTTGAAGCCGCGGGAGTAGCTTGCGTAGAGAAAGAGGTCGGGATTGGCCTCGTAGCTGAGACTGATCCGCCAGGTCGGTTCCTCGGCCCGGTCGCGCACTTCGACGACATTGGCCGGGAATTTGTAGACCGAGGCATCGAGTGGCTGGCTGAGATTCTGCCACACGAACGCCGGATCAAAGCCGCCCGTCAACTCCTGGGCGAAGGCCTGCTGACGTCCGCGCCATGTCTTGCGCTCCCACGTGTAACGGCCGCCTGCAGTCACTGTCAGCCGGTCCGTCGCCTTCCACGTCAGCTCCGCAAAGACGGCCGTGGAGCGCGCCTTCTGTGCATTGCACAGGAGGTACGGCGTGTCGTTCCAGCTCCCGAATGGCAGCGGGCCGGAGGCGAGGTCGAGAAAGCCCAGAAGCTGGCTGACGCAGAAATCGACATCATCCTGCTGGTGGAACCCACCGGCCACGATGTCGACCGGGCCGCCGAAATCCGAGGCAAAGCGGATTTCCTGCTGCCACGTCTCCCGGTCATCGTCGCGATTGGCGTCGAACAGCGACAGGACATCGCCATCCGCAGCCACCGGTGCCGTGCCGGGATAGGTGTTGCCCAGCCGGGATTTCTGTCGCCGCCAGCCCGTGACGGAGGTGAAGGTGCCCGCGCCGATGTTCAGGTCCATGTTGAGATAGACGCCATCCACATCGATGCGGTGCCCGCGGCCCACGGCAATCAGCGGACCGTTGCGCTTCGTCGTTCCGCCGACCTGCCATGGCTTGAGGTTGCCCGGCGTCGCGCCGACCCCGAGAAGGTTGAACAGGAAGGCCGGATCGTTCGGCGGTGTGTCGTTCACCGTCACGGGCGACTCGCTCGAGTCACGCAGATATTCATACTGCAGATGGGCGCTGAAGCTTGCCGAAGGTTCCCAAAGCAGCTTGGCCCGCGCGAACAGGATGTTCTCGCCGCCGGCACGCTCCCCGGCGCCGCAGCCCTGAACCCCTGCAAACTTGGATTCGACGAAGGCGACCACCGGGCCAAAACAGGCGCCATTGCGCATGAAACCCTCGGAATAGTCGTAGCCGGCAACGATCCTCAGCGCGAGGGTGTCGGGAACCAGGACGGCATTCGCTGCCGCGCGCGCCTGCACGGTGCCGAAGTCGCCGGCGCGGATCTGGGCCTCGAGATCGTTGGCGCGCAGATCGGGCCGCTTCGTGCGCACCACCACGGCCCCGCCGGTCGTGTTCTTTCCGAAGAGCGTTCCCTGCGGCCCACGCAACACCTCAACCTGGGCAACATCGAAGGTATCAAGCAACTGGGTCTGCACGCTCGGCATCACGAAATCGTCAATCAGCACGGCCACGGATGGCTCGAAATAGACGATGATGTTGTTCTGGCCGACTCCCCGCATGGCGAACGAGGCAGCATTGAAGCCAGTGATCTTGGCAGCCGAGAAATTGGGAACGAAGACGGAGAGATCGCCGATGTCCCGCGGCGAAGACTGCTGGATCAGCGCTTCGCCCACTGCAGTGACGGCTATCGGAGTGCGCTGGAGATCGGTCTCCCGGCGGGTTGCCTGAACAATGATGTCCTGCAGCTCCGATGCCGCCGGAGCCTGGGCTTGCGTATCCTGGGCAATTGCTGGCGCGCCGCCGATGGCGATCGCTGCAAGAGCAGCACCGCAGCAGAGATGTCGCGGCATGTTCATGGCTGTCCTCCCCGTCTCTCCCGGGCCGGGCAGGCCGGGCGCATTTGCGCTCCTCACCTGGTCAACGGCCACCGAGCTGTTGCTGGCACAGCCTCAAAACACAATCAATCATGTTTGATTTTTTTTTCGCGTGAACGCATAGGGCGTGTGTCCGGAGGGACACGCGGGCAGAGGCCCCGCACGAGGCCGGGAGGAGAGGTATGAACGTCGTGTTCCGGGGCTGGGACATTCATGTGGGTGCGCCGCACCCGTTCAACGCGCGCGCGCCGCAAATCGACAATGGAACCGACCGTCCGGGTCCGGAGCGTTACTTCGACCGCGGCTGGGCCGATACGGAATGGGAACGGGTCTTCGCGAAGACGTGGCTGCTGGCAGCTGTGTCGTCAGACCTCAGGGAAGCCGGGGACTTCGTGAAGTTCGACATCGGCCGGGAGAGCATGATCGTCGTGCGGCTCGATGATGGCTCGGTGAAGGCGCACTACAATGTGTGCCCGCACCGCGGCAGTCAGCTGGTGATGGCCGATTTCGGCGTTCTCGATCGCTTCACCTGCCCGTTCCACAGCTGGAAGTTCGGGCTGGATGGACGCAATCTGGAGGTGACCGACCGCGAAACGTTTCGCCCGGAAGTCCTGTGTCACGCGCATGATCTGGCCTCGCTCAGGTGCGAGGAAGTGGCCGGGCTGGTGTTCGTTTCCATGAACCCGGATGCGCCGCCGCTTCGCGCGTGGCTCGGGCCGGTCGGAGAGCAGCTGGAACTCTACGAGATCGGCGCCATGAACGTCGTCCAGCACAAGCAGTCAGACTGGGCGGCGAACTGGAAGGGCGGGGTGGACGCCTTCTACGAGATCTATCACCTCCATGCAGTTCATCCCCAGACCCAGGGGGTGATGGACGACCGGACGCAGATCGATCTCTATCCCAACGGCATGAGCCGGCAGTTCGTGCCCTTTGCCCAGCCGTCACCGCGCTATCCGGACCAGGAAACCGTGAACCCCGGCATCGCAATGATGCTGTCGGATGCCGGTATTGATCCCGAAACCTTCACCGGCTCGGCGCAAGAGACCCGCCGGGCCATTCAGCTTGCCAAGCGCGAGCGGGCCAAGCGCTTCGGGCTTGATTACGACCGCTTCTCCGATACGCAACTTTCGGACTCCACGATCTACGGCGTCTTTCCCAATGTGCAGATCGGCTGCCACCCGGAGGCCGTGTTCCTGCACCGGTTTCTGCCCCATCCGACCAACCCGGAAATCTTCACCTACGACACCTGCATCCTCTATCGGCATGTCGATGCTCCCGGTTACGGTGCGCCGGCCTGGATGGGCCTCGCCGCCGACGTGGATCTGACCGGTGAAACCCGGCCGGAGATCGTGCGCGTGCCGCTTGGCGAGCCGCCGGAACTCGGCGAGGTGCTGGACCAGGATTCCGAGCTCCTGCCCATCGTTCAGAAGGGATCGAAGTCGCGCGGCTTTCGAGGCCCCCTCTGGTCGGAGCAGGAGGCACGGCTGCGCCATTTCCACGCCGAGCTTGACCGGCACATGGGCCTGCGGGGCTGACCGATGTCCTATGATTTCATCGCCCGCTTCCGCATCCGGCCGGACAAGGAAGCCGATTTCATGGCGCTCGTGCCGCCGATGGAGGCAAACGCGCGGGCGGAGCCGGGAACGCTCTTCTACAGATTCTACCGGCTCGACGAACCGGGCATGTTCGCCGTCTTCGAAAGCTTTGTCGACAAGGCAGCCGACGAGGCACATCGCAACAACCCCGCCAATGCGGATCTCATTGCCGGAATGATCGACTGCATGGACGGCACCTATACCCGGGAGTTCCTGCTGCCGCTCGAGCGGAATGGCTGACACCCGTCCGCTGACGCTCGGTGCCGTTCTTGCCGAAGGCGCCTCGCAGCACGGCGCGGCCGACGCCCTCGTCTTTCCGGATAGCCGTCTCAGCCACAGCCAACTCCATGCGCGCGCTGCTGTGTGGGCAAAGGCCCTGCTCGCCGCGGGGGTAAGTCCGGGTGAGCATGTCGGACTCCTTCTCACCACCCGGCCCGAGTTTGTGGAAATCCTGTTCGGGATCGCGCTCGCTGGCGCCGTCGCAGTGCCGGTCAATGCGCGATATCAGGCCGGTGAACTCGCCTATCTGGTGAAGGACGCTGACCTCAGGATCCTGGTGACGACGGGCCGGGTCGCTGATTCGCTCGACTTTTCCGAGCGGCTGCACGCGGCCTTGCCGTCACTCGGCCACGCGCCCGATTCGCACAGTCTCTCTCTTGCCGAGGCGCCGCTCCTGCGGCGGATCGTGTGCGTGGACGCGCCCGTTCCGACCGGCCTTGTCGGCGCTACGGAATTTCTCGAAGCCGGCAGCCAGGTCGCCGAGCGAGAGGTTGCCCGCCGAGCAGATGCTGTCGATCCGCAGGCAACGGCTCTCATTCTCTACACCTCGGGGACGACGTCCCACCCCAAGGGCTGCCTCATCCGCCACCGTGGCATCGTCGGCAACAGCCGCAATCTTGCCAGGCGCTATGGCATTCTCGCGGGCGATCGCTTCTGGTCGCCGCTCCCGATTTTTCATATCGCCGGCATATTGCCGCTGGTTGCCAGCCTCGATGCCGGCGGCGCCTATCTCACGATTCCCGCGTTCGAGCCTGGCGAGGCGCTCGCCATGCTGGAGCGTGAGCGTGCGACCCACGCCTATCCCTGCTTTGTCACCATCATGCAGGATCTCATTTCCCACCATCGCTTTGCCAGCACGGATCTGTCCTCGGTGCGGCTCATGAACTCGAACTTCGCGGTCCAGCCGGACTGGATCCGGGATGCCATGGCAAAGGCCATGCCCGGCTGCATCCAGGTGGGCACCTATGGCCTGACCGAGGCGGCGGGCACCGTCTGCACCAGCCGGCCGGACGATTCCTACGAAC
>JBKBXK010000112.1:0-6924 GCA_046314095.1 Thermaurantiacus sp.
GATCGAGCTTGCCCCAGATCAGGCGGTGATCGTTGAAGTCGGTCCCGCCGGTGAGGGCGACCTTGGGGCCTGCGGGGAGCATCACCTCGGTTTCCGCGCGGCGCTTGGCGGCCAGGAAGTCGCGGCTGTCGATCAGCGCTGCGGTCATGTGCTGGCGGTTCACCATCGAGCCGGTGCGGGGGCGCCAGGTGGAGCCCGTGTGATGGACGAACTCCGTGGCGGCGTGATCGCGCATCATGTCCATGCAGTTGCGCCGTTCGACGAGCGTCAGGCCTTCGGCCGTCAGGCGCTCGAGTTCAACGGATTTCACCTCGGAGCCGTCCTGCTCGCGCTGGAGGCGGCGCTGCGCCTGCTCGTTCTCATCGAGCGACCGCTCGATCCGGGCCGTGGCGCGGTGGAAGAGGTTGACCTGGCCCCAGAGCACCTCTTCGAGGTCGGGTTCCATGCGGGTGTCTTCCAGGGTCGCGACGAGGGCATCGAAGATGTCAGCGACGGCAACCGCAAGGCGCTGCCCATCGGGCATCGGGCGCGGATCGGGTTCATCAAAGGGGCGGTAGCCGTAAAGCTGCAGCTCGTCGAGCGCATGGGCGGTCTGGGATGCGGTATGGGCGGGTTCATACGCGTCGTCGTGGGTGTGGATCGTCATCGGTTTCTTGCCTCCGGGCCTGTCTTGTCCGCGCGTCATCCCGCGCGGCCTTCATGGGCTGCGAAAGCCGTCACGGGGGACGCCCCTTCACCCCCTTTCGGGGCCGGAACGCATGTGGAGGAGGACGGTGGGCGGCTGATTTGCTTCGCGATGCAAAGGCGGGGCTCGCCCCCGCCGGCGGAAATCAGTCGCCCCCCGTCCTTGAAGGGGCGGCACCTTTGACGGCCGCCTGCCCATCTCTTGAAGGCCGCTCGGGTGACGGGTGGATGAGATTGCCCGGGAAGAGGCGAAGGCGACGGTCCAGAACCATGACAGGGATCCGAGACCCCTGCCCCGCTATCCCGGACAGCCCCTTGCGCGATGCAAGTCAGCCGGACAGGCGATGCCGATCCTCTCGCCCGATCTGACCTGCCAGATGCTGGCGGAGCGCCTCCGCGCCGTTCGCCCGGAGATCATCGTTGAAATCCCCAAGCCGCGGCTCGAGCACCCGAACGGCAATCCCGGCATCAAGGGCTCTGGCGCCCAACCTCTCTGCCGCGCGTTGGCCGGCCGGATCGCGGTCGATGGCGATGTAGAGGCGCTGCACCCCCTCCGGCAGCAGGACGGCCCCGAGGTGACCCGACGAGAGCGCCGCCCAGACGGGAAGGCCCGGCACTGCCTCGATAAGTGACAGCATGGTCTCGATGCCCTCGCCGACCACGAGGATGTCATCATGCGGGGTCAGCCTGACAGCATTGCCCAAGATATGACCCATAGCCCGCCGCTGCGTGTTGACCGCCGCCTTGCCCTTGCCGTCGTGCGCAAGCCAGGTGCGATGCACACCCTGCAAGGCCCCTGCCCCATCGGTGACCGCCGCGATCAGCGCCGGTCTGGGGATACTCCGGGTCTGACCCTCATCCCGATGCCAGCACTTCGGGTGGAAACGCAGGGCGCTCATCATTGCGCCTTTCGTGAGGCCACGAGAGCGGAGGTAGGTGTCGGCAAGCGTGCCTGCGATCGGCACGGAGGCTGCAAACAAGCGCGCCGCCGCCGCTGGCGTGCCACCGGGGGCTTTGGCCTTCTTCGACACTGGCGTATTCGGGAGGACCGGTTGCGGACGACCAAGATGCGCCCGGGCCTCGGCCAAAAGTTCGGGAAAACGGGCGATCCCCGTTCGCTCACGAATGATGTCGAGAAGATCGTCATGTTCGCCCGTGGCGCCGTCGGTAAACTTGCCAGCAGCACCCGGCCCAGATGCAGGCCCGGTCAGGCGCACAAAGAGCGAGCGGCCAGGGTTGTTCTGCAGATCGCCCACGATCCAGTAGGATCCTTCCCGCCGTCCGGCGGGAAGGTAGGCGCGACACACGCCTTCGGCATTTTCTGCGAGGGCTCGGATCACCTCTTCAGTCTCGGAATACATGGATCAACACCCTCCGCGTGCATGTATTCCCGTTACAGGACAACGTGCAAGCAGACGATCCAGCACGGCAATGCCGCCCGAGTCCGCCGGGCAGAAGAGACGCAGTTTCCAGCTGATTATCTCCGAGAAGAAGCCATCGGCCTTCAGCCGGTCTTTGGAGGCATCAGTGAAGCCGGAGAGCTCGATCCGGTTCACGCCCATGACGCGTGAACGGTGGAGTTCCATCCCCTCGGCGAGCCGCACCACCGTCTTGCCCTCCAGAACGAGGGCATGCACCTGCGCTGCCGTAAGCCTTGGGGCCTCATTTGCCAGCGTGGTCGCGACCCAGGCGGGTGAGACCCGGCGACCGATGATCCGCTGGCCGTCATCGGTTTGCAGCCGGTAGACGCGGGTCTCATCCTGCGGCAGTTGCTTCCAGATCGGCAGCAGAAGGCCAGCGACGATGTGCAGCGTGGCCTCCGAGAACTCCGGCACCTCGGCCAGTTCCGCAGTCCAGGCGGCGTTGAAGGCTGCGCGATCGGCTTCCAGCCAGTGGGTGTCCTCCATGATCTGGCCGGAACCGTGCTCGCTTCCGTCGGGCGGATCAGGCGCAAGCGCGGCTCAATGGTCCCGTCGTCCAGCATCAGGCTGGTGGCGGTCACCTGCACAGCGGCCCGGCCAGAGCGGCTGTTGACCAGCAGGCGTGCCTTCGGGTCGTCGAGCCAGTCGAGCGCATCCGCCAGCGCGGTCGGCGTGTTGCGCCGCATCTCCGCGATGGTCAGAAGCTGGGTTTCCGCGCCGGAGCCGGGATGGGTGTAGATCACCCGCGCATCCGTGACGCGGAAGCTCTCGGCGCGCAGGGTTTCCAGCCCGAGGTCATAGATCCCGGCCGCGATTGCCCCCTCGATGCGCTGGTCGAGCAATTCCTCGAAGGCCGAGAACAGCACGGCTTGCATGTCGATCGTCAGGGCCAATAGGCGATTGAGGAAGGTCGTGATCGGCGGCAGGTCGTCCTTCAGACCGTTGTCATCGGTCAGGCTGAGACCGGTGGCATCCTCGAAGGCCCCGAGCGAGCAGCCAACGACATCGCCGCGATAGATGCGGCGGTAAAGCTGGCGCAGGGCGTCGCGGGCATAGGGGGACTCGAGGTTATCCTCGGGTCGGAACAGCCCCTGCCCGCCCGTCTGACGCTGGCCGCGCGTGATGGCGCCGAGCGTGTCGAGGCGGCGTGCGATGGTGGACAGGAAGCGCTTCTCCGCCTTCACATCGGTGGCCACTGGCCGGAAGAGCGGCGGCTGCGCCTGATTGGTGCGGTTCGTGCGCCCAAGGCCCTGGATGGCGGCATCGGCCTTCCAGCCGGGTTCCAGCAGGTAGTGGACCCGCAGTCGTTGGTTCTTCGCACCAAGGTCGGCGTGATAACTCCGACCCGTGCCGCCTGCATCGGAGAAGATCAGGATGCGTTTCTGGTCATCCATGAAGGCAGCGGTTTCCGCGAGGTTGGCAGACCCCGCCCGGCTTTCCACGACAAGGCGCGCAGCGTGCCCCTCGCCCTTCCTCACGATGCGGCGCGCCCGACCCGTGACCTCGGCCACGAGGTCGGTTCCGAAGCGCTGGACGATCTGGTCGAGCGCGCCCGGTACCGGCGGCAGCGACGCCAGCTTCTCGATCAACGCATCGCGCCTGCGGGAGGCTTCGCGGCATTCCACGGGCTGGCCATCACGCACGACGGGGCGGGACGACAGATTGCCCTCGCTGTCGGTGAAGGGCTCGTGGAGCTGCACCGGGAAAGAATGGGCGAGGTAGTCCAGAACGTATTCCCGCGGCGTGATGTCGACGCGGATGTCGTTCCACTCTTCGGTGGGGATGTCAGAGAGGCGGCGCTCCATGAGTGCTTCGCCTGTCGAGACGATCTGGATGACGGCCGCATGGCCTGCGGCAAGATCGGCCTCGATGCTTGCGATAAGGGTGGGGGTTTTCATCGAGGTGAGCAGATGGCCAAAGAAGCGCTGCTTCGCGGACTCGAAGGCCGACCGCGCGGCGGATTTGGCCTGGCGGTTTAGTGTGCCGTTCTCGCCCGTGATGTTGGCCGCTTCCATCGCGGCCGCGAGGTTGTTGTGGATGATGGCGAAGGCCCCGGCATAGGCATCATAGATGCCGCGCTGCTCCGGGGTCAACGCATGCTCCAGCATCTCGTATTCGACGCCGTCATAGGAGAGCGAGCGGGCAGTGTAGAGGCCGAGCGAACGCAGGTCGCGGGCCAGGACCTCCATCGCGGCGACGCCGCCCGCTTCGATGGCTTGAACGAACTCGGCGCGCGTTGCGAAGGGGAAATCTTCCCCGCCCCAGAGGCCAAGCCGCTGCGCATAGGCGAGATTGTGGACCGTCGTGGCCCCCGTGGCAGAGACATAGACCACGCGGGCATTGGGCAGCTTGTGCTGGAGGCGCAGGCCCGCCCTGCCCTGCTGCGACGCCTCGGTGTCACCGCGCTCGCCCTTCGACCCTGCGGCATTCGCCATGGCATGGCTTTCGTCAAACAGGATCACCCCGTCGAAATCTGCCCCGAGCCAGTCGACGATCTGGTCGACGCGGGACTTCTTGGCCCCGCGTTCTTCCGAGCGCAGCGTCGCATAGGTGGTGAAGAGGATTCCTTCGGTCAGCGGGATGTCGCGGCCCTGCGCGAAGCGTGAGAGCGGCGTGACCAGCAGGCGCTCCTGGCCGAGGGCAGACCAGTCGCGCTGTGCATCCTCCAGAAGCTTGTCGCTCTTCGAGATCCAGAGCGCCTTGCGACGGCCCTGGCACCAGTTATCGAGCAGGATCCCCGCCGACTGGCGGCCCTTGCCCGCCCCCGTGCCATCGCCCAGGAAGAAACCACGGCGGAAGCGGACAGCGTCCGCGGCATTGTCGGGGGCGGCAGAGACCATTTCACCGGTCTCATCGACAGTCCAGGACCCCGCGAGATAGGCGCCGTGGGCCTCACCGGCATAGATCACGGCCTCAAGCTGCGCGTCGGACAGCAGGCCGTCGCGCAGGACGGCGGCGGGGAGTTTCGGGCGGTAGGTGGGTTTCGGGGGCGCGACTGAGGCCATGGCGGCTGACTGCACCAGCTTGGTCGGGTGCGGGGCGGCGCCGGGGATGTCGATGGCCTGCAGGCGGAAGGTCTCGTAGATCGCATCGGACAGACGCGCGGCGCCGTGGCCGTCCGCCGTCTCGCGCAGCGTGTAGGCGAGGTCTTCGGCATCTGGCGCGGAGACATTCGCCGCGATGCTGGCTGACGGCGCTGCACGCGGTTTCCCAGCCGCGGAGCCAGAAGCACGGGCAGGAGCTCCCGGGAGGGGGGCTCGGGTTCGAGCGACATCACCCGCATCCAACGCGAGGCGCGGAGGGACCTCGGCCACAATCCGGGCGAGGAGTTGCGCCACATCCGGCGTGATGGAGCGTGCCAGATCAGCGGTAATGCCACCCCGCTCGCCGCCACGGCACTTGTCGAAGACCGAGATCCGGGTCTCGAAGCTGGTGCCATGCTTGGCAAAAGCTGCGCCCGACACGGCGCCGGTGAAGACCAGATGGGCACTCTCGGTCAGGCGGCCGAAGGTCTCGGACCAGGCGGGGGCATCGGGTGCGAAGCTTGCGCCGGTGATCGCGACCAATCGCCCGGCGGGAGCAAGACGCGCAAGGGCCGAGCCCAGATGTCGGGCCGTCGCCTCGGTCGTCCGGCCATCGACATTGGCCACGGCCGAAAACGGCGGGTTCATCAGGATGACGCTGGGGCGCAAGCCCGCGTCCAGATGATCGTCGATTTGCGCGGCGTCAAAGGTGGTGACGGGTCGCTCCGGAAAGAGGAGGCGCAGGAGGTCGGCGCGGGTGTCGGCCAGCTCGTTCAGCGCGAGACTGCCGCCCGCGATCTCGGCGAGGATCGCAAGAAGCCCGGTCCCGGCCGAAGGCTCGAGGACCAGGTCACGCGGGGTGGTCTGCGCAGCAGCAAGCGCCGCCAGCCCCATGGGCAACGGTGTCGAGAATTGCTGGAACCGCTCCATCTCCTCCGAGCGCCGGGTATGCGTCGGCAAGAGGCCTGTCACCTTGGCGAGGATCGGCAGCAGCGCGGCAGGCGAGCCCGCCCGGGCCAGCAGCGCGCAGCCGAATTTCCGCAGGAAGAGGACGAGCGCCACCTCGCCCGCCTCATAGGCGAGCTTCCAGTCCCAGATGCCATCAGCATCGGAGCCGCCAAAGGCGCGCTCCATCTCGAGGCGCAGACGTAGCGCGTCAATCTGGAAGCCTTGGTCGAGATCGGGCTGCAGCGCTTCGGCGACAGCGAGGATCGCGGGCGCGAGATCACGAGACGGGACAGGAACGGGAGGCGCAACAGGCGCGAGATAGGTCATCGGGAAACTCCGGAATGAGGGACAGGGACAGGCCCGGACACCCTCTCTCGGGCACCCTCAGGCCTGATCTTCCCCCGCCCATCTCTCCCTCTCGAACCGAAGCACCCCAGAGCTTCGGCTTGATTTTGTTCTTGTTATGTTCTATATTAAAACCAAGCCAGCAAGGGAGTTCCATGATGGACAGCACCACGCATGCCCTGCCCGCGACAGCCAAGCAGTTCGCCTATGCGCGGTCGCTTGCCGTGCGCAACAAGACCCTCCTGCCATGGGAGGTCCAGCAGGATCGCCGGTCGCTCAGCGCCTGGATCGAGGCGCAGGCCCAGCTGAAGCCGGTATCCGAAATGGACCGGCTGCCTACGTCAAAGCAGGTGGCCTTCGCGGAGAAACTCGCTCGGATCAAACGGCGCGCCGTCCCGGACGAATGCTTCCGCGACAAGGGGCTGATGTCGAAGTGGATCGACGGGAACAGGTGACTACTATGAGTCGCCGGCTTGCTCGATTCCGAAAAGACCAGCAGGGAA
>JBKBXK010000113.1:0-6900 GCA_046314095.1 Thermaurantiacus sp.
GCCCCGCATGCCTATGCCGGCACGGCGCGCGACCTGGTGCTCGCCTTCAAGAACGGCCGGCCCGAGCTCGGCCGCCTGATGGCCGATGCCATGATGGCGGATGCCGGTCTGCTGGCAGCACCCGGCGTTCTCGTGTGCCCGGTGCCGCTGCACTGGAGCCGCCTGTGGCGACGCGGCTACAATCAGGCGGCGCTCCTTTCGAAGCGAATTGCCGACGTGCTCGGCGCCGAGCACCGGGTCGACCTCGTCCGCCGGACCCGCCGCACCCGCCCCACGCAGGGAATGACGGCCGCCTCGCGGCGGGCCAATGTTCAGGGCGCCTTCGCGATCTCTGCGGCGGATGCAGGCCGGCTTGCCGGCCGCCCGGTGCTGTTGGTCGATGACGTGCTGACCACGGGGGCGACCGCCGGCGAAATCAGCCGCAGGCTGGCGCGCGCAGGCGCCGCCTCGGTCGACGTCCTCACCTTCGCCCGCGTTGCGCGCGAGGAGCTACCGTCCTACGTCTCGCGCAGCGGCGGGGAGGCCCAATGAAACGGATCGTGATCTACACCAGGTTTCTCTGCTCCTATTGTCATCGCGCCAAGGCGCTCCTGAAGGCGCGGGGGGCGGAGTTCGAGGAGCATGACATCAGTTTCGACCGCGCGAGGCGCGCGGAGATGGTGGCTCGCTCAAACGGGCGCACCACCGTTCCGCAGATCTTCATCGGCGACCTGCACGTGGGCGGCTCCGACGAACTGGCAGCGCTCGACGCCGAGGGACGGCTGGAGGCCCTCCTCGCATGAGCCTGCGGATCGGGCTGGTGCAGATGACGACCGGGCTCAACCCGGATGCCAACGCCCGGCACCTCGCAGCCGCCATCGGGGAACTCGCGGCCGATGGCGCGACCCTCGTGTTCACGCCGGAGATGAGCGGTCTCCTCGACCGCGACAGCCACCGCCTGCGGGCTGCGGCGCGCGACGAGGCGGAGGACCCGGTGCTTGCAGCCGTGCGCGACGCGGCGAAGAGGCACGGCGTCGGTGTGGTGCTCGGGTCGCTGGCGGTCCGCGGCGGTGCGCACGGGCGGCTTTCCAACCGCAGCTTTGTGATCGGCTCTGACGGCGTGGTTGCCGCGCGCTACGACAAGCTCCACCTGTTCGATGTCGAGCTGGCGGGTGGGGAGCGCTATCGGGAATCCGCAAGTTTCGCGCCCGGCAATCGTGCCGAGGTTGCCGAGGTTGCCGGCGCGCGGCTGGGCCTGTCGATCTGCTACGATCTTCGCTTTCCCGCCCTCTACACGGCGCTGGCGCAGGCCGGAGCGGACCTGCTGGCGGTGCCGGCGGCCTTCACGGTTCCCACCGGCCGCGCGCATTGGGAGGTGCTGTTGCGCGCACGGGCCATCGAAACCGGCTGTTTCGTTGCCGCGGCCGCGCAGACCGGCCGGCATGAGGATGGCCGCGAGACATGGGGGCACAGCCTGGTGGTGGACCCGTGGGGCGACGTGCTGCTCGACATGGGGGTTGCGCCGGGTGTCGCGACCGTCGATCTCGAGCTGGCCCGCGTGGCCGACGCGCGCACCCGGATTCCGGCGCTTGCAAGCGCCCGGCCCTTTGCCCCGCCGGCCCCCCCGAGGGATGCAGCGGCATGATCGTGTTCGATCTCCGCTGCTCCAACGACCATGTGTTCGAGGGCTGGTTCGGCTCAAGCGACGACTATCGGGACCAGGAGGCCCGCGGCCTTCTTGCCTGCCCGATGTGCCATTGCGCAGACATCACCAGAACCGTGAGCGCGGCAGCCGTGCCGGCGAAGGGCAACCGCAGCAGCGGAACACCGGCCGAAATCCGGGCGCGACTGGCGGAACTTGCGCGGCTGCAGGCCGAGGTGGAGTCGCGATGCGACTATGTGGGAGACCGCTTTGCAGCCGAGGCACGGCGCCTGCATGCCCTGCCGGCGCCGGTCCGCGCGGACCAGCGCGGCATCTGCGGCGAGGCGACGGCCGACGAGGCACGGGAACTGGTCGAGGACGGGATTCCGATCGCGCCGCTGCCGTTCCGGAGCCGGCGGAGCGCCGACGCCTGACACTGCGGCCAGTGGCTTGCGCTTGCAGCCGCTCTCCCGCAAATGCGGCCCGCATGGTCCCGTAGCTCAGCCGGATAGAGCAGCGGTTTCCTAAACCGAAGGTCGCAGGTTCGAGTCCTGCCGGGACCGCCACGACGCCGCCCCGCACGCGGCAAGGCGCCTCGCTACTCGGCGGCCGCAAGGTCTTCGGGTGGCGGCATGTTGTGGCCCAGAAGGCGCAGAAGCTCGGCTGCGGCTTCCACCACATTGGTGCCGGGGCCGAAAATGGCCTGGGTGCCGTGGGCGCGCAGATACTCATAATCCGCCGGCGGAATCACGCCTCCGGCCACCACCTTGATGTCGGCCCGGCCGGCCTCCTTCAGATGCCGCACCAGATCCGGAACGAGCGTCTTGTGGCCAGCGGCAAGGCTGGAGGCGCCAACAATGTCCGCCCCTTCCTGGACGGCCAGTGCGGCGGCTTCCTCCGGGGTCTGGAACAAAGGCCCCACCGTGACTTCGAAGCCGAGGTCTGCATAGGCCGACCCGACCACCTTGGCGCCGCGGTCGTGCCCGTCCTGACCCATTTTCACGATCACCACGCGCGGCGGCCGGCCAAGGCGGCGGGTGAGGGTCTGCACACCCTCGCGAACGGCCTGTGCCAGCGGCTGGCCCGCCAGGCGAGGTCCATAGACGCCCGACACCATCCGCACGGCTGCCTCGTGACGGCCGAACACATCCTCCAGCGCAGACGATATTTCGCCAAGCGTTGCCCGCGCGCGGGCGGCTTCGATCGAAAGCGCCAGCAGGTTGGCATTGCTCCGAGCCCCGGCGGCAAGCGCATCGAGCGCGGCCGCAACCCGCGCCGGATCGCGTTTTGCGCGCAGCTCGGCCAGTCGCGCAATCTGGGCTGCACGCACGGCGGCATTGTCAACCTCCAGCAGTTCCGGAACATCGTCATTGGCCGGGCGATAGCGATTGACGCCAACGATTACTGTTTCCCCGGAATCGACGCCGGCCTGCTTTTCGGCTGCGGCCTTCTCGATCTCGGCCTTCGGCCACCCGGAGATCACGGCCTTGGTCATCCCCCCCATCGCGTCGACCTCTTCGATCAGCGCATGTGCACGGGACGCGAGCTCGCTCGTGAGCCATTCCACATAGTGGGACCCGCCCAACGGGTCGACGACCCGGGTGATGCCCGTCTCCTCCTGCAGCACCAACTGGGTGTTGCGGGCGATCCGGGCGGAGAAATCGGTGGGGAGCGCAATCGCCTCGTCGAGCGCGTTCGTGTGGAGCGACTGCGTGCCGCCGAGGACCGCCGCCATGGCCTCGACCGTGGTGCGGATCACATTGTTGTATGGATCCTTTTCCTGCAGCGAAACGCCGCTTGTCTGGCAGTGGGTGCGCAGCATCAGCGAGCGCGGATCCTTTGCGCCGAGGCCGGCCATGATGCCCGACCAGAGCGCGCGGGCGGCGCGCAGCTTCGCCACCTCCATGAAGAAGTTCATGCCGATGCCGAAGAAGAAGGAGAGGCGCGGCGCGAAGCTGTCGATGTCGAGGCCCTGCGCCATCGCGGCGCGGACATACTCCACGCCGTCGGCGAGCGTGAACGCCAGTTCCTGGACCGCCGTCGCCCCGGCCTCGTGCATGTGGTAGCCGGAAATCGAGATGGAGTTGAACTTCGGCATCTCGCGCGCGCTGTAGGAAATGATGTCGGCGACGATCCGCATCGAGGGCTCGGGCGGGTAGATGTAGGTGTTGCGGACCATGAACTCCTTCAGGATATCGTTCTGGATGGTCCCTTCGAGCTTCGCGGCCGGCACGCCCTGCTCCTCGGCGGCGACGATGTAGAAGGCCATGGTGGGGAGCACGGCGCCATTCATCGTCATCGAGACGGACATGGCATCAAGCGGGATTCCGTCGAACAGGATCTTCATGTCTTCGACGCTGTCGATGGCAACTCCGGCCTTGCCGACATCGCCCACCACGCGGGGATGGTCGCTGTCGTAGCCGCGGTGGGTGGCGAGATCGAAGGCGACCGACAGGCCCTTCTGGCCGCCAGCCAGATTGCGCCGGTAGAAAGCGTTGGATTCCTCGGCGGTGGAAAAGCCCGCATATTGGCGGATGGTCCAGGCCCGTCCGGCATACATCGTCGCGCGCACGCCGCGGGTGAAGGGCGCGAAGCCCGGAAGGCCCGGCGGCACGAGCGGGGCATCCGCCGCGGTGTAGAGCGGCTTTACCGCGATCCCCTCCGGGGTCTGCCAGAGGAGGTCGCGGCCCTTTGCCTCTGTTCCGGCCAGCGCCTCCCAGTCGGCCAGGGTGGGGTTCGGCGTTGGCGTGGGTGTCGTGTCGTTGGTCATGGCGTGTCTCCCGCCCCGTGATTGGAAGCGGGCGCGCGCGTGTCAACGGGCGGAATGGTGCGGGCCGGCGTTCAGAAGGGAATGGTCACCCCGAACATGATCTGCGGCTGCCCGATTGCGCCAGACCGGTTCCGGAATCCGGCGTGGGCTCCATTGCCGAGGTCGATCCGGAGTTCCTCACCGAGCCCGGACGGGGGCGGGCCCGCCAGTGGCGGGCCGAGCCGGTGCTGCGCGCCGTCCTCGCGCCGGCCCTCCACCACGATTTCCTCCGCGTCAGGAGCGGGCGAAGGATCGCCGTTCGCCGCGGGGGCCTGGGCAAGAAGGAACTCAGGCCAAGCATTGCGACTCCTCGATCGCACGTCTGCCACATAGGATGATAGATGTTCGGGCAACAGCGCCTCTGTCTCAGACTATGTCGATTTCCACCCAGCCGATCATCAGGTCCTGCCCGTCGATCCGGGCCGCCTTGACGGCGCCGGTGCGCGGCGGGGCGGCAAGTGCGCCGTCAGCGGCGAATGGCGCGGCGTCGCCGCCCAGGATCCAGCCGGCATCGGACTGGATATAGCGGCCGGATGTGCGGGCCTCGAGTGCCTGCACGAGCGCCTGGGCAGGAAAGTTGCGCCAGCCGAGCCGGCCGGCGAGATCGGCATCGGTCGGGTTGAAGGCAACGAGACGGCGGCCATCCATCCGCTCCAGCCCGCGCTCACGCAGGGTGGCATTGCCGCTGCCATGGTGGCCCACCTTGTAGAAGATGGTGCGGGACAGAAGGTCTGGGCCGGTGCGCGTTCCGGCATCGGCAGACGGGCCGAGCGCGATCTCCACATCCTGCCAGCTCTGCCAATTGCCGGCCTGGGCGTCGGCGGCGAAGAGGAGCACGTCGCCCGTTTCGATCCGCTCGAACGCCAGCACGAGGCTGGTGTTGTTGGTGTTGCGGTCGAGCTGAAGGGCAAGCTCGGCGGCGCCGGCCATCCACTGGTTGTCGATCCGGCGATGTGGGTCATCGCGGAGATAGTGGGTGTCGAGGAAGGCGCTCAGCCGCTGCTGCTCGTCGCGAAGGCGGCCGTCCCGAAGATCGGCAAGGCTGACTCCCTCGGTCGGGTCGAAGGGGGACGCCGGGTCGTCACGAAGGTCGAGATGGCCATTGACGATGGCAAGCGCCGAGGCGAGTGCGAGCGTCTCCGGATGGTTGCCGAAGGCGAGCTTGTAGCCGTCGGTCGGGGAATCGTGGATCCGCAGCAGGCGCGCATCCCGTGGTGGCCCGAGCACATGCGCGCGAAAGCCCGTGACCTGCGACGGAAGCGGCGCGAGCGTGCCCGGCTCCAGATAGCGGACCCGGGATTCCGGCACGAGGGTGCGCAGCGCCTCACGCGCCGAGCGCACCCGCTCCCCCCTGGCACCGAAGACGAAGCCGAACAGCGAATCGAGACCGGCCGCAGTGGCGTCGAGCCCCATTCCGCCCACATCGTCCGCTGATTCGATGGCCAGGCGCAGGCCCAGCAGCGTTGCTTCGGCCTCGTCCTTGTAGCGATCGAGCGCGCGCGCCTCCGGGTCTTCCGGATTTTCGGTCCAGGCCAGCCAGATTTCACCAACGCGGATGCGCGGGTCATCTGCCGCGAGGCCGGGCGCGTCTGCATCGACGAACCGGTCGCGGGCGGTCAGGAATCCGGACAGGTGATCCCAATGTTCGTGCGTGCCGACGATCACGTCGAGGCGCCTGTCACAGGCTCTCGCCAGATCGGTGAGCATCGCATCGACCCGGCGCGGCCCGGCGCGCACGGCCGAATGGACACCGCAGTCGATGAGAATCCGGAACGGCCGGTCCGCATGGTCTGCGGGCAGCGAGACCAGCATGCAGTCACCAAGCCCGTGGCAATAGAGGCGCAGCGTTGCAGGCACGAGCGACGGTGCGGCCGGAGGTGGGTTCGCAGGCGCATTGGCGCCCGTTGCCCGGCGTCGCCTGCGGGCCGCCGTTGTGCCGGTGGGCGCACGGGCCACCTCAGCCGCGCTCCTCGTCACGGATCGCATGGACGAGCGCGAACGGCTCGGCGAAGGCGGCGCCGGGAGACAGATCGTCGGCCCCGAAGTAGGCAGCGCGCAAATCTGCGGCACGGCTTTCCTGCCGATAGGCGCGCTCACGGGCCAGCCGCCCCTCGCTGACCATGCTCTTCCGGAGGATGAAACGTATCTCGGGGGCATGCGTCGGGACTTCGCCGCAGGCGCAATCGACCGGTGCGAACGGATCGATCACAAGCGTTGCGCCGCCCCGAAACCAGAATCGGCCAAGCCCCGGATTGCCCGGATCGACCGGTTCCGGTCGTCGCTGCCGAACGCGGACAATCACGTCGAACGCGCGGTCGCCGACTCCCTGCTCGCGCCGCTTTACCCGGACCTCGTCGATGTAGAAGTTGGTGGCGCCTTCGGCCGCGGGGGCAAGTTCCTGACCGTCGCTGTCGTACCGGGGCAGGCTGCGCTGCAGGCCGAGCGCCCGATGCAGCGGGCCGTCGCTGTC
>JBKBXK010000114.1:0-6859 GCA_046314095.1 Thermaurantiacus sp.
CAGCCTGGGGCAGTCGATGGCGTGGACGAGGATTCCGCGCCCCGCCTCGCGCACCCCCATGATCCTGTCTCCCGGCACCGGCATGCAGCAGGGGCACATCCGCATCGCGCCCTGGGCGTCGCCGTCGACGAGGATGGCGCCTTCCGTTGGCGCGCGTCCCCGCCGCCGGCGCCGGCGCGGCCGCGGCACGCCGGGTGCGAGTGCCTCGGCCAGCTGCGCCTCGGTGATGGTCTGCCGGGCAAGCGCCACGAACAGCGCCGGCTGGTCAGGAAGCTTCAACGCCTTCAGCGCGCGCGCCACGTCAACGGCGCCGATATCGAGCTTCAGGTGGCGCACCATGTCGTGGAACAGCGCCTCGCCGGTTTTCAGCTGCGCGGCGCGCTCGCGCTGGCGGAGGTGTCGACGCACCGCCGCGCGGGCCTTGGCCGTCACCACAAACTCCTCCCACGCCGGGTCGGGTGTCTTGCCTTCGGTCGCCAGGATCTCGACCTGGTCGCCATTCGCAAGCGGGGTGCGCAGCGGCACAAGCCGGCCGTTCACCTTGCTGCCGGTGCAGCTGTCGCCCAGGCTGGTGTGCACGGCATAGGCGAAATCGACGGGAGTGGCGCCTTTCGGAAGCTGGATGATCTCGCCCTTGGGCGTGAAGCAGAACAGCTGATCCTGAAACATCGCAATCCGCGCGTGCTCGAGAATTTCCTCGGGGCTCTGGGCATGTTCCAGGATCTCGAGAAGGTCGGCGAGCCAGGGGTAGTCGCTGCCGTTGCGCCCGGTCTTCTGCTTGTAGGCCCAGTGGGCGGCCATGCCATATTCGGCCTCGGCGTGCATCTGCCGGTCGCGGATCTGGACCTCGATCCGAAGCTTGTCGCGGTCGAGAAGCGTCGTGTGGAGCGAGCGATAGCCGTTGCGCTTCGGTGTCGAGAGATAATCCTTGAACCGTCCCGGCACCATCGGCCACCGGCGGTGCAGCGCCCCGATCGCCCGGTAGCAATCCTCCGGGCTTTCCACGACAACGCGGAAGGCCATCACGTCAGACAGCTGCTCGAACGGGATATGGCGCTCCTGCATCTTGCGCCAGATCGACCAGGGGCGCTTTTCCCGGCCGCGGACATCGACCAGCGGAACCCCGGCGCGGTCGAGCGTCAGGCGGATGCCGCTTTCGATCCGGCCGATGCTGTCGCCCGAGCCCTTGCGCAGCTGCTCGAGGCGCGCGGTGATCGACTGGTGGGCTTCCGGCTCCAGTTCGGCGAAGGCCAGGTTCTTCAGCTCGTCCATGAACCCGTACATGCCGATGCGCTCGGCCAGCGGCGCATAGATTTCCATCGTCTCGCGGGCGATGCGCCGGCGCTTCTCCTCGGATCGGATATGCTTGAGGGTCCGCATGTTGTGGAGGCGGTCGGCCAGCTTCACCAGGAGGACTCGGATGTCGTCGGACATCGCCAGCAGGAACCGTCGGAGATTCTCGGCGGCGCGCTCGCTTTCCGTCTGCGCCTCGATGCGGCTGAGCTTGGTGACCCCGTCGACCAGCCGGGCAACATTCTCGCCAAAGAGCCGGCGGATGTCCTCGGGCGTCGCCACCGTGTCCTCGATGGTGTCGTGCAGGATCCCGGTTGCGATCGTCTCGTCATCCAGACGCAGATCCGTGAGGATGCCGGCAACCTCGATGGGGTGGGAGAAATAGGGGTCGCCGGATGCCCGCAACTGGCTGCCATGCGCCTTCATCGAGAAGACATAGGCGCGGTTCAGCAAATCCTCGTCGGCCTCCGGATCATAGGCGCGGACCCGCTCAACAAGTTCATACTGGCGCAGCATGGCCCCGGGAATATGGCGGGTTTTCGCGATTGCGAAAGAGGGGCTGGCACAGCCTCAGACACGCCCCGGCAGGCCAGCCTGGCAGCCGACCACGGCGAGGGGTCCGGTGACGATGCCATCCGGCACCGCTCCGGCCGTTTCCGCTATTCGTATTCGGGCCCGAGATTCTGGTTGCGCGGCGGGGCAGCGGCGGTCAGCCGGAGCGCCTCGGCCGAAACGGCCAGCGAACCGATTTCGTCTGCCTCGTCATCCTCGTCGATCTGCACCTTCTGCAGTTCGGATATGATCCGCTCTTCCAGCTCGGCGGGCTTGACGTTGCGCTCGGCAATCTCGCGCAAAGCCACGACAGGATTCTTGTCCCGGTCACGATCGATGGTCAGTTCGGCGCCGCCGGAGATCTGGCGCGCCCGCTGCGCGGCCATCAGCACCAGGTCGAACCGGTTCGAGACAACCTCGATGCAATCCTCAACTGTAACGCGTGCCATGCGGCAGCCCTTTCGAATGGTTCCGGTTCGGGAAAAACGAGTCGCAAGCGGCTAGCGGAGGGGGCGCTCCCGGTCAAGCTGGCGTGGCTTGACCGTTGCGCCGGGCTCGTCTAGCCACCCGCGCTCGCATTCGGCCACGCACGCCCGGTGAAGCGGTGGCCCGACCTCGGTGAGACTTCGAACGGCTCACCGGCGTCGCGCGGTTCCGGGCGTGGCCAGTTCTGCTGGCCGGTCCGGGCGCATGGGGCGGCCGGCACCAGCGAAGGATGATGACACCATGAGCAAGCGCCAGAGCGCCAAGCACAAGCTCGATCGCCGGATGGGCGAGAATATCTGGGGTCGGCCCAAGTCCCCGATCAACAAGCGGGAATATGGCCCCGGCCAGCACGGCCAGCGCCGCAAGGGCAAGATGAGCGATTTCGGCCTGCAGCTTCGCGCCAAGCAGAAGCTGAAGGGCTACTATGGCGACGTGACCGAGAAGCAGTTCAAGAAGGTCTATTTCGAGGCGGTTCGCATGAAGGGCGACACCTCGCAGAACCTGATCGGGCTGCTCGAGCGCCGGCTGGACATGGTGGTCTATCGCGCGCGCTTCGTGCCGACGATTTTTGCTGCGCGGCAGCTGGTGAACCACGGCCATGTGCTCGTGAACGGCAAGCGCTGCAACATCGCGTCGGCGCGGGTGGCGCCCGGCGACGTGATCGAGCTGCGCGACAAGGCGCGCGAGATGACGCTGGTGCTGGAGGCCATGGGTGCCGCCGAGCGGGATCTTCCCGAATATATCAGCGTCGACGGCTTCACTGCGACCTATGTGCGCGTGCCGACGCTCGACGAGGTGCCCTATCCAGTGCGGATGGAACCGAACCTGGTGGTGGAGTTCTACTCGCGCTGATCGCGGCTGGGGCGAGCGCGATGGCGCTCGCCCGCCAAGCCGGCATCCGTCTCAACCGGCCGACGCAACCATTCGCAGCGTCTGACCCGAAAGGCATGCGAGCTGCGCAAGGCGGAGCGCCTCGGTTGCAGACGCTCCGCCGTCCTCGGCGCCGATCCGGGGTGCAATCCGCGCCACACCCTCATGGCAGGCGGCTGCGGCGGCTGCGAACAGCAGCGCGCGCCGGGCGTCCGCGCCCTGAGCCGCAGTCGCCGCGCGGGCATTGGCAAGCGCCCGCATGGCTCCGGCGGCGAGAATCGCGTCCTGCGCACTGGCCATCACTGCGTCGGCCGCGGTTTCGGTTTGCATCTGGGTCGAAAGCGCGGCCAGCGCCCCCAGGCTTTCTCCCAGGCGCCGATCGAGGCTTGCCTCAAGCCAGGCCGCATCGTCGGGATGCGCCGGCCACTGCACCAGCAGCCCGGGTCCGCCCGCACATGCCGAAAGCCCAAGGCAGAGGATCGACAGAATAATCCGATTCATGACAGTCTCCGCTGATGAAAACTGCCATTCTGGTATCATTTATCCATTCTGTAGGACAGGTCCGGTCAGGTGTTTCCGGCGCGGGCCTCCCGTCGCGCGGCCTCGACCGCATCGCGCAGTTCGTCATAGCCGACGGCACCTGAGAGGATCCGGTTCCCGACAACATAGGAGGGCGTTCCCGTGAGCCCCAGTGCGCGGGCGAGATCGATGTTGCGCTCCAGTTCGGCGCGCAGATCGCGGTTGTTGAGATCGGTTGCGACCTGCGCCTCGTTCAGCCCGGCGCCACGGACATTTCGGATCAGCCGCTGCTGCGAAAGCCGCCCTTCCGTCCGGAACACCTGGTCATAGAATCGGGCATATCGGTTCTGCTTGGCGGCCGAGAGGCTCGCCATTGCAAAGCGTTCGCTCTCCGGCCCCAGCACCGGCATGTCCCGCCACACCACCTTCAGCTTCGGGTCTTCGGCCAGGAGCCGCTGCACGTCCGCTGCGGACTGGCGGCAGAACGGGCAGGCGAAGTCGAAAAACTCGACAAGCACCACGTCGGCCTCGCTGGCGCCTGCCCAGGCGCCCAGGAACGGGGTTTCGATGGCATCGCGATTGGAGGCCAGCAGCTTTTCCACCTCCCGGTCCTGCAGCCGGGTGATGGCCTCGGGGATGATTTCCGGGTTGGCAAGCAGGGTCTCCCGAACGACGGCGGCGATCTCGCTCCTCGTGGCGGTCTCGGGCGCCGCAGCCTCGGGCTGCAAGAGGGCGAAGGTGAGCGCTGCCGCACCCGCACCGATGGCGCCGCACGCAATCGGCAAGGCCCACGTGGCTGTCGCGGGCGACACGCGCCGGAGTCCCGATGGTCCGCCGTCCTCGCGCGCCATTGGCGGGCGCGTCTCTTCCGTCACCGGCGGTTTCGCTTCGTGCGCTCGGCTTCGGCCGCGGACGCGAGCGCGATGTCTTGCGCGCGGACATGGTCTGGCGTGCCGGCAGGCAAGCCGGCAAGCGCCACCTGCGCTGCGCGCCCTGCAACCCGCGGGTCCCCGCCGACAAGACTCAGCCGTTCGGCCGTGGCAAGCGCCGCCCGCGCCTCGTCTCCCCGCCGCTCGTAGATGATGCCGAGCTGGAGCCAGGCGAACGGATTGTCACGATCGCGGGCAAGCGCGTGGCGGAGCACGGTTTCCGCTTCCGCCATGTGACTGGCTGCATTCGGGCCGCCCCGCTCGCCGGACTGCACCAGCGCGTGGCCGAGCATCGAGGCAATCAGCGGATGATGGCGCGAGGCCTCGGTTGCCTCGCGCAGGGGCGCAATCGCATCCTCCGGACGGCCGGACTCCAGCAGGATCTGCCCCTTCATCTCGAGTGCATAGGGATCCTTCGCGCCGCGCGCGGCAAGCGGTGCGATTTCGGCAAGCGCCTCGTCGTGCCGGCCCGACTTGTGGTGGGCATAGGCGCGGGCCATGTGCGCGCCATCCGAACGGTCGGATGGGGGATAGGCCTCGAAGGTGTGCGCCGGCTCGGAGATATAGCCGATCAGCTTGCCGCGGATGCGCGCATAGCGCCTGGCCAGCTCCGGATCGGGCCCCGTGTTCCAATAGGGCGATGTCTGCAGCACCTGCTCGAGCGCAGCGATGCGGTTCCCAGTCAGCGGGTGGGTGCGCACATATTCATTGTTCTGCTGGATGGCGAGGCGGAACTCGTCTCCCTGCAGCCGCCGGAAGAACTCGATCATCCCCCAGCCATCGACCCCGGCCGCATTGAGATAGGCGGCGCCGGCCTGGTCCGTCCGGCTCTCCTGCTCGCGGTTGAATCCCAGCACCATGCCAAGCGCGGCGCGCTGCCCGGCCATCAGGACAGCCATTCCCGCATCGGGCGCCCCGGCAGCAATCGCCGCCGCGCCCAGAACCATCGAAAGAAGCGAGACGCCCGAGGCCGGGCCCATGCCTTCGCCCCAGCGCACGGCGTGGCCGGCGGCGACATGGCCGATCTCGTGCGCCAGCACGCCCTGGAACATGCGCACGTCTTCTGCCGCAATAAGCAGGCCGGAATGGAAGTAGATGCGCTGGCCAAGCATGGCGAAGGCATTGATCGAGGTCTCGGAGACGAGGCCGATCGTGACAGATCGCGGCTCCAGCCCGGCTGCCTCCAGAAGCGGCTGCGCGCTGTCGCGGAAGAAGGCTTCCGTCTCCGCGTCGCGAAGGATGGTCTGCGCGCTGGCCTCGGAAGCGGCCAGCTGCATCAGCAGCACGATGGCCGCAAGCAGCATCACCACCGGATGACGGAGAGCCGTCGCCTTGCCCATCTGCTCCTCGGTCTCGCCGCGCCTTGGCAGGGCCTGCGCGCAGCGTCTATCAGCCAGCACTGAACATAGGCCCTGTGCCAGCCCAGATGAACCCCCGGCGAACAACAGGGCCGTGGCACATGGGCGCGCGCGGTGCCAGCGAGAGCCAGGCAGGAGACAAGGGGGGCATGCAGCACATCGTCGGCAACTGGAAAATGCACGGGCTCGCGGCCAGTCTCGCCGAGGCGGATGCCGTGCGCGCTGCCGGGCCGATGCCGGAAATTGCGCTGGCGCTCTGCCCCCCGGCGACGCTTGTCCACCGCATGGCGATGCTGCTCGCGGGAAGCCATGTGGCGGTCGGCGGCCAGGATTGCCACGCCGCGCCGGATGGCGCCCACACCGGCGACATCGCAGCAGAGATGCTTGCCGATGCCGGCGCGAGCCTTGTCATCCTCGGCCATTCCGAGCGCCGGGCCGACCATCGCGAGACGGACGATCAGGTTCGCGCCAAGGTGAGGGCCGCCTGGCGCGCCGGGCTGCGCGCCATCGTCTGCGTGGGCGAGACAGAGGCCGAGCGGGACCGGGGCGAGACGCTCGCCGTGGTGATGCGCCAGCTGGCCGGCTCGGTGCCCGAAGGGGCAGACGCGGCACGGCTGCTGATTGCCTACGAGCCGGTCTGGGCAATCGGCACCGGGCGCACGCCAACCTTGGCCGAAGTCCAGGAGGTGCACACGGCCATCGCCGGCGCCGCGCCCGCAGGCGTGCCGATCCTCTATGGCGGGTCGGTAAAGCCCGGCAACGCCGCGGAGCTGCTTGCGGTGCCGCATGTGGGCGGGGCCCTGGTCGGTGGCGCCAGCCTGAAGGCCGCCGACTTTCTTGCCATCGCCCGCG
>JBKBXK010000115.1:0-6795 GCA_046314095.1 Thermaurantiacus sp.
TCCACCAGCACGCCGAACAGTTCCGCGCCACGCTCCAGCCCCAGCGACATGCACGGCGCATCCGCCTCGCGTGCCGGCAGGCCCAGGCGCATGCGCGCATCGATCACGGTCACGATCCGGCCGCGCAGATTGAGCAGGCCGGCAATCTCCGGGCGCGCCAGAGGCACGGCGGTGATGGCTTGCGGAGCGAACACTTCGCGGATTTCGCTGACCGGTGCGCCGCAGAGCTGGCCGGCAATGCGGACCGTCACGAATTCACGGCTGGTCTGATAATCAAGTGCCATTGTCCCCTCCCTTACGCTGCACGCGTTTCGCCCGAGCGCGCGGCCCGGTCGAGTGCGGCAATCAGCCCGCCCCTGTCAGCGGGACGCATCACGGCAACCAGGCCTTCGCCGTGGCCGCCATGGCCGCGATCGCTGACACCAAGACGGGGCACATCGGCCCAGTGACCTTCGTTGGCCAGCGTGTCGAGCGCGGCCGGATCACCGACCAGAGCGGCGTATTGCGCGCCCATCTGGGCCGCGTCGCGCGCCTCGTGCAGGCCGCCCACCACGGTGACGTCATACCCGGCGGCTGCCAGCAAGGGCGCCATCATGCGCCGGGCAAACGCGTCCGGCTCAACCAGCAGGATCGGATGCCGCCCGGACCGCGCAGGACGCTGCGGGGAGCCCGACCAGGCCCGCTCCATGTGCCAGGCAATGTCGAGCACTTCTGTCGCGCGGCCCTTGATGATCGCCGAGCCGATAACGCCGGGACGTTCCGAACCCATTTGCAGGTCGAGCGTCTCCTCGACCACATCGAGAATCTCGTCGACCGCGACACCGGCCGAGCGGCCCTCTTCGGAGAACACCAGCACGGCCTGACGGCCTTCGCGCTTGAACTCGTCCACGCCCGAGGCATGGGCCAGGGGCAGCAGGCGCCCGCGATACTGCACCACATGGCGCGCATCGACGACCTCGATTGTCGATCCTTCGAACTCTTCAAGCCGCGTGATCAGGCTGACCGGCACGGCCTTCACCTCGTCCTCGCCGGCGCGCACCAGCAGCAGGCGCTGGCGGGACGGATCAGCCGAGCTTGCGGCGGCCTCTTCGGCGGCTTGCGTTTCCTCGGTGGAATGGGCGAGCTGCTGGGACAGGCCGTTGGGATCAAGAATGATGATGACCGAGCCATCGCCCAGCAGGGTGGCGCCGGAATAGACCTGGATGCCGCGCAGCTGCGCGGAGAGCGGCTTGACGACGATCTCCTCGGTGTCGAGCACGTCATCGACGACCACACCGAGCTTGCGGCCCGCCGCCTCGATCACCACCACATAGGCATGGCTGGTCTCTTGCGGCGCTTCGGGCACACCCAGCACCGTATTCAGGCTGACCACCGGCAGAAGCCGGTTTCTCAGCCGGATCATCCGGGCGCCATTGAGCGATTCAATCGAATGGGCCGAGCCCTCGCCGGCCCGCACCAGTTCGCGCACGGCCAGTTGCGGCAGCGCAAAGCGCGCCTCGCCCACCTTCACGATCAGGGCCGAGACGATAGCCAGGGTCAGCGGAATCTTGATGGCAAAGCTGGTGCCCTTGCCCACTTCGGACGTCAGATCGATGGAGCCGCCAATCTGTTCGATATTGGTGCGCACCACGTCCATGCCGACACCGCGGCCAGACAGGTTTGTCACCTTGGCGGCGGTGGAGAATCCGGCCGCGAAGATGAAACGCTGGATCTGCTGCTCGCTCATCGTGGCGAGCTCTTCAGCCGAGGCGAGGCCCTTTTCGAGAGCCTTGGCGCGGATCTTCTCCGGGTCCAGGCCAGCGCCGTCATCGGTGATCTTGATGATGATCGCGCCGCCTTCGTGATAGGCGGACAGGCGGATCGTGCCTTGCTCGGGCTTGCCGTTCGCGGCGCGGGCCGCGGGCATCTCGATGCCGTGATCGGCCGAATTGCGCACCATGTGGGTGAGCGGATCCTTGATCAGCTCGAGCACCTGGCGGTCCAGCTCGGTATCCTCGCCTTCCATGATCAGGCGGATTTTCTTGCCCAGATCCTGCTGGGTATCGCGCACGATGCGCGGCAGCTTGCGCCAGGCATCGCCGACCGGCTGCATGCGGGTCTTCATCACCCCGTCCTGCAGCTCGGCGGTCACCGAGGACAGGCGCTGCAGCGGGCCTTTCAGGGCCGAATCCTCGTTCTCGCGCACGATCTGGTGCAGCTGGTTGCGGGCCAGCACCAGCTCGGACACCGTCGTCATCAGGGTTTCGAGCACATCCACATTCACGCGGATGGTGGACTGGGCGCGCACGCCTTCAGACTTCGGCCCGTCGCTTTCCGGCTTGCCGGGCTGGGCGCGCACCGCGGCCACCGCTACCGGCGCGGCGGGCAGGGCTTCATCATCCAGCTCGATATCATCGTCGTCCTGCACGCTTTCCGCCAGCTCAGGCCCTTCAGTGGACATGAACGCGGCTTCCAGATCGGCGAGGGACACTTCGCCCGGACGCAAGGGCCGGCCGAGATCGGCGTCATACGCCTCGCCGTCAGCCGCCACGGCCGCCACAACAGGTTCGGGTTCGGGTTCAGGCTCCGGAGCGGGCGCGGGTGCAGGTGCGGGTGCAGGTGCGGCCGCGCCGGCTTCGCGCATCGCCAGCTCTTCCAGCTCGGCAATCAGCGCGCTGTCATCACCGGCAGGCTCGCTGCCGGTTTCTTCCAGCCCGGACAGGACCAGCTTGATCCGGTCGAGCGATTGCAGCACCAGCGTCACGGCTGCGGTGTCAGCCACCAGCGTGCCATCGCGGAACTTGCCCAGCAGGGTTTCCCCCGCATGCGCCACCGCTTCGAGACGTGACAGGCCCAGAAAGCCGCACGTGCCCTTGATGGTGTGAAGAAGGCGGAAGATGTTGTCGAGCGTCGCCCGGTCGGTCGGATCAGATTCGAACTTTACCAGCTCGACATCAATGGTATCGAGGCTTTCCGCCGTTTCGGCCAGAAACTCGCCAATCAGCTCATCCATGGTGAACCCGTCCCCTTCTTACCCGCCATCAGACGGGCCAGCGCGAACAGCGCGCAGTTGATCAGGGCAGAGAGTCACACATCCAGGGTTAACGCATCGTTTGAGGAGCGTACCGTCTCCGGTCCGCAGCGGTCAGGCCGCTTCGGCCCGCTTTTGCGGCTCCAGCAGCGCGACATATTCCACGCGTTCCTCTTCGGCCCGCGCCTCTACCCGACCGCCATTCTCCCGGGCGACAAGGCCCGCATAATAGGGCTGGATGGAACGGCCATCATAGCCGTCCTCGCCGGCGCGTCCGGCCAGTGCCTCGATATAGCTCGGATCGATGCGCGCCCGCGGGCCCGCCGCCACGATGCGCAGACGGCTATCGCCCGCCTCGCTGGCGCTTGCCTCAACCGTGACCGTCCCGCCGCGGGGCACATTGTCCACCGCCAGCCAGATAAGGTTGAGCAGCACGCGCGCGGCCGGCTTGTCGAGCCCTGCCGCCTGCACCTTCCACACCAGCTCCGGCTTGGCCGGGGCAAACATGGCCTCGGCCAGCCGTTTCAGCTCGCCGGTATCGAGCGTGCCCGGCCGTGATCCGCCGGCCCCGAAAGCCAGCCGGACATATTCCAGCTTGGCATGGGCCTGGTTGGCGCCGGTGCGGATCAGCTCGATGGCCTCATCGCGCATGTCGGCGGCATTTTCATCATCCAGCACCGACAGCGCTGCGCCCAGCGCAGAGACCGGGCTGACAAGGTCATGGCAGAGCCGGGCGCACAAAAGCGCGGCAAGCTCGGTGGCGGAGGGGGTGTGTTGCGTGCTCATGGGATGAAGCATTAGCCGATTCTCGATCGCAAAAGGGTTAACGCTCCGGCGTAATATTCACCCCTACGGCTCGCGGTCTTCCTCGTCATAGCCGCGCCGTGACGAGAAGAAGACCAGCGCCATCAGGCCGGCCCCGACCACAAAGGTCAGCAGCGCCCCGATCACCAGCGCGGCCCAGCCATGTCCGCCAATATCGGTGTCCATGCTGGTCCACAGCCGTACCGACAGCACGGCCGCGCCCAGCAGCATCGCGCCCAGCACGATCGCGAGAATCCACGTTTTCATAATGTCCTTTCGCATCCCCCGCGCGGGGGCATGTGTGATGCAGGATATGTCTAAGGACGATGTTAACCCTGTTCGGCGCACACAACACCCCTTGGCAAGTGCGATTGTCCTTGTCACTGTGTGTGTCGATCCGGCACGGTCCGGGGAAGATGACAGGGTGTCACGGGGGGTGATCTGGCCTGTATCTTGCCTTGCTGGACTGGCGGCTGAGTTGCGAACCGCGCGGGAAGAGGGAAATAATTTTCATGTCCGGTTTTGACGTCCGCCTCGCTGACGCCCACCGCTCCCGTGCGCTGGTTTTCTTTGTCACCCTGACAATGGCGCTGCTTCTGGTCGCTGCCATCCTGGTCAGCCGCACCATGGCCGGCACCTCCGCTTCAGCCGCTGCCCCGGAACTGGACGGGCTTGACCCCGTCGCCGCCGCACTGATGGCCGAAGCCGCCGAGGCGGCGCCGTCACTCGACGACATGGTGATGGCCGAGCATGCCGTCTTCACCAATTGCATCGATTGCCCGGTCCTGACGGCCACCGAAGTGACCGTGCGCTCAGGCCAGACCTTCGCCAGCGTGCTGGCCGAGGCCGGCGCCAGCCGGGTTGACGCGGCCCGCGCCATCGCGGCGCTCGACCCCATCTACCCCGCCCGTTCCTTGCGCGCCGGCCAGTCGCTCAGCCTGTTTTTCGAACGCGATCCGCTGCAGCGCATTGCCGCTGAAGAGGATAGCGGCATCACGCTGACGGGCATTTCCTTCCGTCCCGACCAGGAGCGCACGCTGACCGTGGCGCGCACCGCCGAGGGGCAGTACCGCACCCGCGAAGCGGTGATGACCGTCGAGCGCGAGATAGTACGCGCGCGCGGCGAGATTTCCTCCAGCCTTTACGCGGCCGCGCTCAATGCCGGCGCCACCGACCGCATCGTCACCGACATGGCACTGGTCCTGGGCCACGCGGTCGATTTCCGCACCATCCGCTATGGCGACACGTTCGACATCGTGTTCGAGCGCTACACCAACCGCGCCGGCGAGGTGATCCGCACCGGGCGCATACTCTACATGACGTTCGAGGGCCGGGGCCGTCCGCTGGAATATTTCCGCTATGAAGCCCCCGATGGCGATATCGGCTATTATACGGGCGAGGGCGAAAGCGCCGCGCGCCTGCTGATGAAGATGCCGATCAATGGCGCGCGCATTTCCAGCCAGTTCGGCATGCGCTTCCACCCCATCCGGCGCACCAACCGGCCCCATAACGGCACGGACTTCGCCGCCCCGACCGGCACCCCGATCTATGCGGCCGGCAATGGCACGGTGGAGCGCGCCGACTGGTTCGGCACGTTCGGCAACTATATCCGCATCCGTCACGCCAACGGCTATCAGACCGCCTATGCCCATCTGAACGGGTTTGCCCGCGGTATCCGCGCCGGCACCCGCGTCACGCAAGGCCAGACCATCGGCTATGTCGGCACCACCGGCGCCTCGACCGGACCGCACCTGCACTATGAGGTGCACCTCAATGGCCGTCCGCTGAACCCGATGAGCCTCGACCTGCCGACCGGCCGCCGCCTGGAATCAAACGAGCTGTCCATCTTCAATGCCGAGCGTGACCGGATCATCGCCCTGCGCGATCAGGCCCTGCCGGCAGCCGAGGAAGAGCCGCGCGCCACGCTGGTGGCCGAACGGGGTGAAGAGCGCCGCGCCAGTGCCGGCTCTGGCGCCAGCGCGCGTCCCTAGGCGCGGGCCCTAGACGCTGGGCCCTGGGCCCTGGGCGCTGGGCTTGGGCCGTTATTGGCTAGCGGTCCTGTTTCACCGCCGCCATCAGATAGTTCACGCCGGCATCCGAACTGATGAAGAAGCTGTCCTTGAGCGGATTATAGCTCACGCCCACCGGCGGCTCGGTCGTCATCCCGGCGGCTTTCAGCGGACCGTCCACCTCGTTCGGCTTCACCAGCTTGGCAAAGCGGTGCGTGCCGCGCGGCAGCCATCCCAGCACATATTCCGCGCCGAAGATCGCCGTCACGAAAGCGCGGCTGGTGCGGTTGATCGTGCCGACAATCATCAGCCCGCCCGGCTTTACCAGCGCCGCGCAATCGGTCAGGAACTGCGCCGGGTCGGCGACATGCTCCACCACTTCCAGATTGAGCACCACGTCAAACAGGCCCGGCCCTTCGGCAGCGAGAAGCTGTTCGGCCGTGCCGTGGCGGTAGTCGATATCCAGGCCTGCCTCGCGCGCATGCACCAGAGCGGTCTTGATATTGGGCTCGGCCGCATCGACGCCGGTCACTTTCGCGCCAAGCCGCGCCATCGGCTCGGACACCAGCCCGCCGCCGCACCCGATATCGAGCAGCTTCAGCCCCTCCAGCGGGGTGCGGCCCTCACGGGCGAAATGGGCACTGATCCGCTCGCGTATCCAGGTCAGCCGCGCCGGATTGTATTTGTGCAAGGGCGCGAATTTCGATTTCGGGTCCCACCATTCGGCGGCCATGCGCGAGAACTTCTCCACCTCCGCCGGATCGATGGACGGGCTGGTGAGGGTTTCAGGCGAAATCGCTTGGGTCATCGGGTCATCCTGCGGCGCGGGGCGTGAGGGTCAGTGATGCTACTATAGGGCGAAGCATGCGCGCGTTAAGGGTTCCAGGTGAGGCAAATGCCCGCTGCCTGAACTCCCCGCCAGGCGCAGCGCGAGCCGGGACCCGTGTACTGAATATCGCGGATATGGGCCCC
>JBKBXK010000116.1:0-6770 GCA_046314095.1 Thermaurantiacus sp.
GGCACGAAGCGGAAGGAGAGCCCGGAGTGCCGGAGGCAGGTCCACATCGCGGTCTCGCATTCCTCAAGCTCCCCTTGCGTGAGCGCCGGGCCATCACCCGTCGCCGGCGCATTGACAATGATCTGCACGCGTTCCGGGCCGCCGTCAAAGCAGCCGTCGGGCCCCCGGTCCTGCGCGCAGAGATAGACGCTCGGTGCCCGCGGCAGATGTCCCGCGCGGATGTCTGCGAACTCGCGTGCGTAGTCGCCCGAAAAGAACACATTGTGATGCTGAAGCGCGAAACCCTCCGCCTCGCCCAGCCCCATGAAGGTGAGCGAGGACAGGGAGCGCGCGCCGGCCGAGACCGTGCCGACGGCCCGCTGCGCCGCTGCGCCCATCCGCCCGGCTCCGATCGCCGACGGGTCGCAGTTGGCGATCACGGCATCGCCGCGCACGACGTCGCCCGAAGCCAGCCGGACGCCTGCGGCCGCGCCGCTTTCGACCAGGATTTCGGCCACTTCGGCGTCCGTCCGGATCGTCGCGCCATGCCGGGTGGCCACGCGCGCAAGCGCGTCTGCAAGGCGGGATAGCCCCCCGTCGACCAGCCAGACGCCGGCTGTTTCCACATGCGCAATCAGCATCAGGGTTGCGGGCGCGCGGAACGGATCTGCCCCGCAATAGGTGGCATAGCGAGCGAAAAGCTGCACCAGCCGCGGATCGCGGAAATGCCCACGAAGCGCCTTCCACATGGTCTCATAGGGGCGGGTGGCCTGCAGCTCCGGGAGCCGGCGCAGACCGAGGCGGAAGGTGAGGCCGACCGGATTCGTTCGCGGTTGCCACATGAAGGCTTCGGCAAGCGTTGCATAAATGCGCGCCGCCTCTGCCGCGAACGCTTGATAGGCGCGGGCCTCGTTCGCGCCCGCAAGGTCTCCGATCGCCTCCACCGTCCGCGCCGGATCGGCGAACAGGTCAAGCCGGGAGCCATCCGGCCATGCATGGCGCGCCAGCACGTCGGCCGGGGTCAGCCGCACCTCGTCCCACATGTTGGCGCCACAGGCGGCAAAAATCTCCTCGAGAACACCTGCAAGGGTGAAGACGGTGGGACCGGCATCGACCATTCGGCCGCCGGCTTCCACCTGGCGAAGCTTGCCGCCCACATGGGGTTGCCGTTCAAGCACTGTCACCCGCAGCCCGCGCGCGGCAAGCAGCGCCGCTGCGCAGAGGCCGCCGATCCCGCCACCCAGAACCAGAACATGATCGGTCTTCGTCGCTGCCACTGTGCCTCCTCGCGTTGACGTTCGCCTAGCAGATGTCCAGAAAAGCTGACACTTCGAAGGAGTCGCAGGCCCGATGCGACCGGGGGAGGGGCGGACGGACAGCAGCACGATCATCGGCCGCCAGTCGCTCAAGGAACGCTGGGTCCGGCTGCGCAACCGCATCCTCTCTGATGCAGCCGTCACCCGCTGGGCCGCCGCATTTCCGCTGACGAGGCCGATTGCCCGGCGCCGCGCGCGCGGCATCTTCGATCTCGTCGCCGGCTTCGTCTATTCCCAGGCAACCACTGCTGCGCTGGAGACGGGCCTCGTCGCGTTTCTCGCACGCGGGGGGGCAACCGTGGAGGAGTTTGCGGCTGTTTCCGGTCTACCGTCCGAGGCGGCCCGTCGGCTGATGGAGGCGGCAGCGGCGTTGCGGATCGCCGAAGCGGTCGGCCCGGGGCGCTACGCGCTGGGCGTGCTCGGGGAGTCGCTGCATGCCTCGCCCGGCATCGCCGAGATGGTCGCACACCACCGCCTGGTCTACGCAGACCTTGCTGATCCGACCGCGCTTCTGAGGCGGGGCGGCGGCGGTGGCCGTCTCGCGACGCTTTGGACCTATGCCGAACGAAGGCCGGAGGAGCAGGCAGCCGCAGAGGACTATTCGCGTCTGATGGCCGCCACCCAGCCGCTGGTTGCACAGCACATTCTGGACGCGGTCGATCTTGCCCACGCCCGTCACCTCCTCGATATCGGCGGTGGCGAGGGCGCCTTTCTCGAGGCGGTCGGCGCGCGCTATCCGCAGCTCCGGCTATCGCTTCTCGACCTTCCCGAGGTGGCTGCCCGGGCGCAGGACCGGCTCGGGACGCGCGCGACCATTCATGCAGGGAGCTTTCGCGACGGTCCGATTCCGCAGGGCGCCGATGTGGTGAGCCTGGTGCGCGTGGTCCACGATCATGACGATGCCGACATGCTTGCGCTCTTCACCCGAATCGCCGGTGCGCTGCCGCAGGGCGGCCGGCTGATCATCGCCGAGCCAATGGCGGGAACCGCTGGCGCCGAGCCGGCCGGCCATGCCTATTTCGGCCTCTATCTTCTGGCCATGGGTTCGGGCCGCCCGCGCACCGCGGGGGAGCTTTCGGAGCTGCTGAAACGCGCCGGATTTCAGCGGATTCGCGAGCGCAAGACCCACCTCCCGCTTGCCGTGCGCGTGCTGGAGGCCACACGCTGACGCACACTGTCTTAGTTGCTTGACATCCCTTACTGTCAATCTAGACTGACACTCGGAAGAGGGCGTTGGCGGTGTGTACGCACGGTGCCCGGGAGGTCGAGGGATGGAGACCCTTGCGGTCGTGATCGAGAAGCCTGGCGAGGTGGCCCTGCGCCGCCTGACGCTGACGGCGCTCGGCCCCGCTGATCTTCTCGTCGAGATCGAATGGTCCGGCATTTCCACCGGAACCGAGAAGCTGTTGTGGACGGGGCGGATGCCTCCTTTCCCTGGCCTCGGCTATCCGCTTGTTCCGGGTTACGAATCCGTCGGCCGGGTTGTTGACGCCGGGCCGGAAGCACAGCGTTTCCTGGGGCAGCGGGTCTTCGTTCCGGGGGCGTCGTGCTACCGCGACGCCCGCGGACTCTTCGGCGGTGCGGCGCGGCGCGTGATCGTGCCGGCGGCCCGGGTGGTTCCAGTGGGCGCGCTTGGTGCCGAGGCAACGCTTCTGGCGCTCGCTGCAACAGCCCACCACGCCATCGGCGATTCCTTGCCTGAGCTGGTCGTTGGTCATGGTGTGCTCGGGCGGCTCGTCGCCCGCATTGCAGTCGCGCGTGGCGGTGCCCCCGTCGTGTGGGAGATCGACCCGGCACGCCGGGTTGGTGCCGAGGGCTACTCCGTCATCTCGGCAGACGCCGATACCCGGCGCGACTATCGGGTGATCTGTGATGCCAGCGGTGCCGCGGACCTGCTCGATCCGCTGATCGCGCGGTTGGCGAAGGGGGGCGAGATCGTCCTCGCCGGCTTCTACGACGCGCCGCTCAGCTTTGCGTTTCCGCCCGCCTTCATGCGCGAGGCTCGACTGCGGGTTGCAGCCGAATTCGCGCCGGCCGACCTGGCGGCAGTCCTCGACCTGGTGGGCGCCGGGCGCCTCTCGCTCGCGGGGCTGGTGACCCATGTGGCCCCGGCCGGCGATGCTGCAGACGCCTATGGCCGCGCCTTCGAGGATCGGTCGTGCCTCAAGATGCTGTTCGACTGGAGAGAGATCGCATGAGTGTGTTGCTCGATGGTGGTGCATCGCTTCGCGAGGAAGCGGGGCACGAGCCGGATCCGGTTCACACCGGCCCGGTGACCAAGGAAACCCAGGTCATTGCCATTTATGGCAAGGGCGGGTCGGGCAAATCCTTCACCTTGTCCAATCTCAGCTACATGATGGCTCAGCAGGGCAAGCGGGTGCTGCTGATCGGCTGCGACCCGAAGTCTGACACCACCTCGCTCCTGTTCGGCGGCAAGAGCTGCCCGACAATCATCGAGACCTCGAGCGCCAAGAAGCTCGCCGGTGAGGAGGTGGCGATCGAGGATGTCTGCTTCCAGCGCGACGGCGTGTTCGCGATGGAGCTTGGCGGGCCAGAGGTCGGCCGTGGCTGTGGTGGGCGCGGCATCATTCATGGCTTCGAGCTGATGGAGAAGCTCGGCTTCCAGGAATGGGGCTTCGACTATGTCCTGCTTGATTTCCTGGGCGACGTGGTCTGCGGCGGCTTCGGCCTCCCGATCGCGCGGGACATGTGCCAGAAGGTAATCGTTGTCGGCGCCAACGACCTTCAGTCGCTCTACGTCGCCAACAATGTCTGCAAGGCGGTGCAGTATTTCCGCAAGCTCGGCGGCAATGTCGGCGTGGCCGGCATGGTCATCAACAAGGACGACGGCACCGGCGAGGCGCAGGCCTTTGCGGACGCAGTCGGCATTCCGGTGCTTGCAGCCATTCCAGCGAACGAGGATCTGCGGCGGAAATCCGCGAACTACCAGATCGTCGGCCGCCCGGACTGCGAATGGGGCGCCCTGTTCGCCGAGCTTGCCGAAAATGCCGCCAAGGCGCCGCCGGTGCTACCCAACCCGCTCGATCAGGACGGCCTGCTCGACCTCTTCAAGCCAGGGGATGTCGGCCGCGAAGTGGTGCTGAAGCCCGCAACCCAGGCCGACATGCGCGGCCGCGGCTGGGCGCCCAAGCCCTCGCTCGAAGTGGTCTACGACACGATATGAGCCTCGATACGCCATCCCGCGCTCCGGATCGGCTGGTGCTGGAGGGTGCCTGCGGGTCCTCCGAGACGATGCGCGCGGCCGCTGCCAGCGCGGGCAAGACCGAAACCCTCGATCGCTACGCGGCAGACTATCCCAAGGGTCCGCACGACCAGCCGCAATCCATGTGCCCGGCTTTCGGGTCGTTGCGCGTGGGGCTCAGGATGCGCCGGACCGCAACGATCCTTTCTGGCTCGGCCTGCTGTGTCTATGGCCTCACATTCACCAGCCATTTCTACGGTGCCCGCCGCACCGTTGGCTATGTGCCCTTCAACTCGGAGACGCTTGTTACAGGCAAGCTCTTCGAGGACATCCGCGACGCGGTGTTCGAGCTGGCCGATCCGGCCAACTATGACGCGATCGTTGTCACCAATCTTTGCGTGCCCACGGCCTCCGGCGTGCCGCTCCAGCTGCTGCCGAAGGATATCAACGGCGTGCGCATTATCGGTATCGATGTGCCCGGCTTCGGGGTGCCGACCCATGCCGAAGCCAAGGACGTGCTGGCAGGAGCCATGCTCGCCTATGCGCGGGCGGAGGCCGAGGCAGGCGCCGTCCAGGCACCCGCCGTTCGATCGGACCGGCCGACCGTGACTCTCCTGGGCGAGATGTTCCCGGCCGACCCGCCGGGCATCGGGCTGATGCTCGAGCCGCTGGGCCTTGCGGCCGGCCCGGTCGTTCCCACCCGCGAATGGCGGGAATTGTACGCGGCACTCGATTGCGCTGCCTTCGCTGCCATCCACCCGTTCTACACGGCGAGCATTCGCGAGTTCGAGGCCGCCGGCCGCTCCGGCATCCCCTCGGCGCCTGTGGGTCGGGATGGAACCGCAGCCTGGCTTGAGGCCGTTGGCGATGTCTGCGGAATCGCGCGGGATCGGGTCGATGCCGCAAAGAACCGCTTTCTCCCGGCGATTGGCGGCGCGCTTGCAGGTGCGCCGGTGCGCGGCCGCGTGACGGTTTCGGGGTATGAGGGCTCAGAGCTTCTGGTTGCGCGGCTGCTCATCGAGAGCGGTGCCGAGGTGCCTTATGTGGGCACCGCGTGCCCGCGCACCCGCTGGTCCGACCCGGATCGGGAGTGGCTCGAGGCGCACGGGGCCCGGGTTCGCTATCGGGCAAGTCTCGAGGACGATATTGCCGCGGTCGAGGAGCATGGCCCCGACCTTGCCATCGGAACGACGCCGGTCGTGCAGCACGCGAAGTCCAAATCCGTCCCGGCGCTCTACTTCACCAACCTGATTTCCGCCCGGCCGCTCATGGGCCCGGCGGGTGCCGGCAGCCTTGCCCAGGTCGTCAATGCCGCAATGGCGAACAAGGCCCGGTTCGAGCGGATGACCCGTTTTTTCGATGGCGTGGGCGCCGGTGAAACGGCCGGCATCTGGGAGGATGCGCCGGTCGCGCGGCCGGAGTTCAAGGCCAAGTACAGGGCCCGTCGCATCGCCGCTGCGAAGGCGGAAGAGGCGGTCGGCTCATGAGCCTCGTCCTCGATCACGACCGGGCCGGCGGCTATTGGGGGGCAGTCTACGCCTTCACGGCGGTCAAGGGTCTGCAGGTCGTCATCGACGGCCCGGTGGGCTGCGAGAACCTGCCTGTCACCTCGGTGCTGCACTACACCGACGGCCTGCCGCCGCATGAGCTTCCGATTGTGGTGACGGGCCTGTCGGAGACGGAGCTTGGCCGCGACGGAACCGAAGGCGCCATGAAGCGCGCCTGGAGTACGCTCGATCCGGATCTGCCTTCGGTGGTGGTGACCGGCTCCATTGCCGAGATGATCGGCGGCGGGGTGACGCCAGAGGGTACGTCCATCCAGCGCTTTCTGCCGCGCACGATCGACGAGGATCAGTGGCAATCGGCCGACCGCGCGCTCACATGGCTGTGGACCCAGTTCGGCCCCAAGAAGGTGCCGCCGCCAAAGCCGCGCAAGGAGGGCCAGAAGCCAAGGGTCAACATCATCGGCCCGATGTATGGCACGTTCAACATGCCGTCCGACCTCGCGGAAATCCGCCGGCTGGTCGAAGGCGTGGGTGCCGAAGTCAATATGGTATTCCCCCTTGGGAGCCATCTTGCCGATATCCGGAAGCTGGCCGAGGCAGACGTCAACATCTGCATGTATCGGGAGTTCGGGCGCAATCTCTGCGAGACGCTGGAGCGGCCCTATCTCCAGGCGCCGATCGGCCTCACCTCGACCACCCTGTTTCTCGAGAAGCTCGGCGAGCTTCTGGAGCTGGACCCGGCGCCATTCATTGCGCGCGAGAAGCACA
>JBKBXK010000117.1:0-318 GCA_046314095.1 Thermaurantiacus sp.
GGGGCCAGCAGCCGACCGGCGAGGTCGAAGCGGTCGCCGTCGGGCTCGGCATCGACCCGCAGCAACAGCCGATCGCCAGCCTCCGCTTCGCCGACAACATCGAGCAGCAGCCGGCCATCGCGGATGTCGGCGCTCCCCGCCAGCGAGACGACATCGAGCTGGCCGGCCACCTCTTCTGCAAGTTCCAGCCGGCCCAGTTCGAACCGGTCGATCCGGATGTCGAAGTCGGGAAGCAGCGGCGTATCGGGATCAGGCTCGAGGTTCCACATCCGCCGGATCGCCAGATCGGGGATGCGCAGCCGGTCGATCACGAGATGG
>JBKBXK010000117.1:328-6730 GCA_046314095.1 Thermaurantiacus sp.
AGCGCAGCGCGACCTCGGGCGCGGAGCCGAATGGCCCATCCAGATCGTGAAGCGTGACATCGCGAAGTGTCGCGTCGCGCAGCAGGCTCCCGTCGATACGGCCGATCTCGATGCGCAGGCCGCTTTCCAGCGTGAAAGCGCTCGCCTGCCGGGCCGCGAACCCGCGCCCACCCTCGGTTTCCGACAGCCACAAGAGGAAAGCCGGCAGCGCGAGCAGCAGAAGCAGGAATGTCGCCGCGAGCGCCTGCCACCAGCGCAGGCCGCGCCGGCGCGGCTCCGGTTGCGGCAGCCCGGTCTCCGCGGTTTCGCCGGTGTCGGGTGGTGGCACGCTCGCCATCAGAAGGCCTGGCCGATGGAGATATAGACAGCCACATGCGGCTCGCCGGGCCGGCGGTCGAAGGGCCGCGCAATATCCAGCCGGAACGGACCGATGCCGGTGAAATAGCGGGCGCCGACACCATAGCCGAACCGCACGCCCTCAAGGCTCGGGGTGGAACTGGCGACCAGCTGGCCGCCATCCACGAAGGCGACCACACCGAAATCGCCAAAGCGATAGCGGGCCTCGACCGAACCCTCGACGAGGCCGCGGCCGCCGAGCGGGCGGCCGAGCGATCCCACGGGACCGATCCCCTGGAACTCGAAGCCGCGCACCGAGCCTCCGCCACCGGCATAAAGGCGGCGCGAGGGGGCGATTTCCAACAGGCTGGCGCCGATGATGGTGCCCAGCCGGGCGCGGGCGGCAAGGACGAGATTCTCGCGGACCTCGCGATAGACCGACGCATCGGCGATCAGGCTGGCGTAGGTGGCGGTTCTGCCATCGCGTGCCGAAAACTCCGGGCTTGCACGCACACCGATGCGAAAGCCCCGCGTGGGGTTCAAGAGATCGTCGCTGCGATCCCACTGCACGGCGGCGGGAATGGCACCGATATAGTAGAGTTCGCGCGGCGGCGGCACTTCCTCGCCCTGGTCATCAAAGGCGGCAAGGCCGCTGTCGCGTTCGAACGAGCCGATCAGCTCCACGCCGACGCTCCAGGTGAAGGGCTTCTGCCAGAGCTGGGTGGAGATATAGGCAAGCGTCGCGGCCAGCCGCAGCGACTGGGCATCGAAGGCAAGCCGTTGTTCGTTGGCGACATTGGCCGCAATCGACAGGATCCGGTCGCGCCTGCGGAAATTGCTCTTGATCAGTTCGGCGCGCGCGCTCTGCTCCTCCGTCCCGGCGACCCCGCGAAGCAGCAGCGCACCCTCCGGCGGCCAGAAATTGCGATGCAGCCAGCCGACCTCCGCCCGGAAGCCCTCGCCCGCCCCATAGCCGACCTGGGCGACCGTGCGGCGCAGCGGGCCTTCCTGGCCGCTCACGCGGATGTCGGTGACGGCATGGCCCTCGGGTGTGCGTTCGCCGGTGTCGACCGGAGTGATGGTGACCCCGCCGAACAGCTGCGTGGCGATGACCGCACGGCGGAAATCATCGACCATCTCGCCCGAGAAAATGTCACCGGAAGAAAAGCGGGCGATGCGCGCTGCGTGGCGCTCGCTGAACGGCTCGAAGCCGGTCATGCGGATCTCTCCGATGACGGCAAGCGGACCGGGATCTCCGGCCAGAAAATAGGTGCCGGTCGCCTCGTCATCGTCCAGCACCACGTCGCGCACGCCAAGCTCGGCAAAGGGGTGGCCGGCATTGGCAAGCGCAATCAGGTGCGCGCCCTCCGCCTCCTCCACGTCGGCGGCACGGATCGGCATTCCCGGCGACAGCAGGAACGACGTGGCAAGATCGGGCCTCTCCGGCGGCACGACCTCCAGCGCGATTTCCGACCAGCTATAGCGTGGCCCCGGCACCACGTTCATCTCCGCAATGGCCTGCCGCCGGGCATTGCCATCCGGGTTCTGGACCACCTGCCCCTCCGCCCGACCGGCGTAATAGCCCTCCGAGCGCAGGAGGCGGCCGGTCATGTCCTCATCGGTGCGCACGCGGCTGGCAAGGCGGGAGGGCGTGGTCTCGCGGTTCCGCTCCCGCCAGAGCAGCGACAGCGTCCGCCACGGGCGCTCGAGGCCGATCTCCTGAAGGCCGGAAAGCCGGACTTCGTAACGGATGCCGTCCTCCGTGATGGCGGCAATCTCGAAGCCGGGGATGGGCGTCGGATCGAAGGTGGCAAGCGGCGGCAGCGGCGCCAGCACGGCCGGGTCGGGCGGGATCGGCTCGGGCGCCTCCACCGGGTCGCCCAGGTCCAGCGGCGGCAGCGGCGCATCCAGGATCGCCTCGAGCGAATCCGGGTCAGGCGGGGCCGGTGCCGGCAGTTCCTGCGCCGCCGCCGGAAAGGCCACGGCAACCGCCGCGCCCAGGAGCCAGCGGCCGCCTGGGCGTCTTTCCCCCTGGCGGTCGCGGGGCAGGGGCCTCACGCAGGCGCGCGCTGTGCCGTGATCGTCCGCCCGTCGGCGGTGGAAAGGGTCAGCGTGCCGGCCGCGTCGACGCTGTACCCGGTCACGTCGGCAAGCAGGTTCAGGAACGTCTGCTCCTGCTGCATCTGGGCATCGGCGCAGGCCATCATGGTGCTCGCCATCTGGCTCATGGTGATCGCGAACTCCTTGCCGGGCGTGTAGCTGCCCATGAACCGGTTGCAGCTGCCGGCCCCATAGACCCGGCCATCCTCGAACGTGATGTTGATGGGCACATTGGGAATGACATCCTGCCCGTTCAGCGTCTTCACGTCCCATTGCCCGCCGGCAAGCTGGGTCACGGATGCCGGCTTCGTGGTGGCCGCCCCCTCGCTGGCGCTGTCGGTCGAGGCGCAGCCGGCGACGGCAAGCGCCGCAGCGACAGCAGCACCAATCCAGAGCCGGCTGCCGCGATTGCTAGTGCCCATGTCATGCTCCTTCTCGCATCCGCTGCTGCCTAGACCAGCCGGGGCGGTTCCGCCAGCCGGGCCTGTTTGCGTCGCATCGCCCCGTCTCACGGCTTCTTCAGACCATCCCGGATCTCGCGCAGCAACAGCACTTCCTCGCTCGGCCCGGGCGGCGGTGCCTCCTCCTTGCGGGAAACCCTGTTGGCGGCCTTCACGACGAAGAAGAGCGCGAACGCGATAATGAGGAAGTTGATCAGAGCGGTCAGGAAGGCGCCCCAGCCGAACATGGCGACACCCGCTTCCTTCAGCGCGGCATAGTCCGATGGGTCGCCTTCGAACCCCGGCGGGATCGGACCGAGTCGAACGAACATGCTCGAAAAGTCCGGCTGACCAAATATCGCCGCAATCAGCGGCATCAGCAGATCCTCGGTGAAGGAGGCAACAATCGCCCCGAACGCGCCACCGATGACGACTGCAACCGCGAGATCGAGCACATTGCCCCGCGCGATGAACTCCCGGAACTCCTTGAACATCCGCCTAACCCCTCCTGCCGGCTGCTCCGTTAGCCGGGAGACACGGTGGATGCCAAGGGCGCGCCACTGGCGCCGGGGCAAAGGTGCCACTAGATGCGGCATGTTCACGCAAGCTTCCGGGGGAAGACATGATCCACCTTCTGCGCCTGCCCGTTCTCGGCCTGATGCTCCTCGGCCTTGCGGCATGTGGCATCAACACCATCCCCACCAAGGAGGAGGCTGCAAAGGCCAAGTGGGCCGATGTGGAGAACCAGTACCAGCGCCGCGCCGACCTGGTGCCCAACCTTGTGGCGACGGTGCAGGGCTTCGCTGCGCAGGAACGAGACGTACTGACAGCAGTGACGGAGGCCCGCGCGCGGGCATCGTCGGTGCAGCTTTCGGCCGACGATCTCACCAACCCGGCCCAGGTCGCGCAATTCCAGGCAGCGCAGGATCAGCTCGGCCAGTCGCTCGGGCGGCTGCTGGTAACGGTCGAACGCTATCCGGAGCTGAAATCCAACCAGAACTTCCTTGAGCTGCAAAGCCAGCTTGAGGGCACGGAAAACCGGATCGCGATTGCAAGGCGCGACTACAACGAGGCGGCACGCGCCTACAACACCGAAATCCGGACCTTCCCATCGCGGATCACGGCGACAGTGGTCTATGGCTCCGAGCCGCTCACCTATTTCGAGGCGACCACGCCGGGCGCGGCACAGGCCCCCACGGTCGCATTCTGAGCCCGGCGCAAGGCCCCGCGATGGTCCGCGGCCTCGCCGCCTTCCTGCTTCTGTTCTGGGCCGCCCTTGCCACGGCGCAGCAGTTCCCCGCGCTGACCGGCCGGGTGGTGGACGCGGCCGGGGTCCTGAGCCCGCAGCAGGAGGCCTCGCTGACCCAGAAATCCGCCGATCTGGAAGCCGCAACCGGCCGCCAGTTCGTGGTGGCGACCATCCCCGACCTGCAAGGCTATGACATTGCCGACTATGGCTACCGGCTGGGCCGGCACTGGGGGATCGGTGAGAAAGGCAAGGACAGCGGCATCCTCCTGATCGTGGCGCCGGCCGAGCGGCGGGTGCGGATCGAGGTTGGCTATGGCCTCGAACCGGTGATGACAGATGCGCTGTCGCGGCGGATCATCGAAACGCAGTTCCGCCCGCGGGCGCGCGATGGCGACATCCCCGGCGGAATCGCGGCAGCCGCCGATGCGGTCATCGCCCAGCTGCAGCTTCCGCCCGAAGAGGCCGAGGCGCGCGCGCGCGAGGCCACCGAACAGGACGGGCCGCCGGCCATCGCCATCATCATTTTCTTCATCTTCATCGCCCTCTTCCTGTTGCTCGTGGCGCAAAGCGCGCGCAGGGCGGCGCGCACCGGCGGCATGGCCGGAACCAGCGGGCCCATCGTCATCTGGGGTCCACCGGCGGGCACCTGGGGCGGAGGTCGCAGTCGCGGCAGCAGCTGGGGCGGCGGAGGCTTCGGCGGCGGCGGCTTCGGCGGCGGCGGGTTCTCCGGAGGCGGCGGCGGCTTCGGTGGCGGCGGCGCCAGCGGAGGCTGGTGATGCCCTTCACGGCCGAGGATCAGGCACGGGTGGCGGCAGCAATCGCGGAGGCCGAAAGCCGCACAGCCGGCGAGATCTACTGCATCCACGCGCGCAGTCCGCATCGCTATGTCGAATGGCTGCTGGCGCTTGCAGCGACGATTGCCTTTCTCGTGCCGCTGGTGGCGGCAATGCTGGGCTTCGGGCCAGAGGCCTGGGTGGCGGCGCTGCTCGGCGGCGGCTGGCGGGATGCGGATGGCGCGCTGCCCGAGCGCACCACCATCGAGCTGTTCGCCGGCGCCCAAGCGCTCCTGTTCCTGCTGCTGCTCGCGGCCTTCTGGTGGAGCCCGCTGGCGCAGCGCCGCGCGCCGCTGGCGCTCCGGCAGCGGCGGGTGCACGAGCTTGCCAGCCTCGAGTTCTTCACCCGCGGCCTGCACCTGACCGAAGAGCGCACGGGCGTGATGCTGTTCGTCTCCGTCGACGACCATGTCGCGGAGGTGGTGGCGGACGAGGGCATCCACCGGTTCGTCGATGAAACAGCCTGGGTGGAAACGGTGGCCGCGATGCTCGCGGCCCTGAAGCATGACAACCCGGCGCAGGGTTTCGTCGATGCGATTGCGATCGCAGGCGGGCTTCTGGCTGCGCATGTGCCGCCGCGGCCGGGCAATCCGGATGAGCTGCCCAACCGGCTGGTCGTGATGTGAATGGCGGCCGCCAGCCTCCTTGACCGGCTTCGCCCCCCCGTTCAAAGGGCGCCCGCAAGGACGCTGCGGTGACAACAGGGAACAGCCCGGGGGAGCTTGGCTTCGAGGATGCGCTGAAGCGCCTGGAGGCGATTGTCCGCCAGATCGAATCCGGCGATACCCCGCTGGAACAGGCGATTACGCTCTACGAGGAGGGCCAGCGGCTGAAGGCGCTTTGCGAGGCACGGCTTGCGGATGCCGAGGCGCGGATCCGCCAGCTCGAAATCGGACCCGACGGGAAACCGGCCGGCGAGACGCCATTCTCCGCATGACGCCGCCCGCTGCTGTCAGCCTGCGACCGGCGCTCGATGCCGTTGCCCGTGCTGTCGATGCCCGGTTCGATCGCCTGCTCGATGTGCCGGACGATGCCCGTGCGCGCCTGTTCGAAGGCATGCGCCACGCCACCATCGGCGGCGGCAAGAAGATGCGCGCGCTGCTGACGGTTGCGGCCTGCGACCTGTTCCACGTGGATCGCGAGCGGGCGCTCCGGGTGGCGCTCGCCATCGAGGCGGTGCACAGCTATTCGCTGGTGCACGAAGCAACCGCGGTGCTGACGGGCGACAGCCTGTTCGCGCTTGCCTTCGAGGTGCTCGCCGATCCGCTGACGCACGAGGATCCCTTCGTCCGCTCGGAGCTGGTGCTGGAGCTTGCCCGCGCGTCAGGCCCGCATGGCATGGCCGGCGGGCAGATGATGGATCTCGAGGCCGAGCAGGCCAGCTTCGATCTCGCCACCACCACGCGGCTCCAGCAGCTGAAGACCGGCGCGCTCATCGCCTTTT
>JBKBXK010000118.1:0-6726 GCA_046314095.1 Thermaurantiacus sp.
CATCGACGCCTCGGAGTTTGACGAGTTCAAGCCTCTCTATGGAGCCACTCTCGTGTGCGGCTTTGCGCGGATCGAGGGGTTGCCGGTCGCCATCCTTGCAAACAACGGAATCCTCTTCTCGGAATCGGCACTGAAGGGCGCGCATTTCATTCAGTTGGCGTCAAGTCGAGGCATCCCGCTGGTGTTCCTGCAGAACATTTCCGGCTTCATGGTGGGCCGGGCCTACGAGAATGAAGGTATCGCCAAGCATGGCGCCAAGCTGGTGACAGCGGTTGCCTGTGCCGCCGTGCCGAAGGTGACCGTCGTGATCGGTGGCAGCTTCGGCGCGGGGAACTATGGCATGTGCGGGCGCGCCTATTCGCCCCGTTTCCTCTGGATGTGGCCCAACGCGCGCATCAGCGTGATGGGCGGTGAGCAGGCGGCAAGCGTGCTTGCGACAGTGAAATCCGGCGGCTTTGCCAGCGCCGAAGAGGAACAGGCGTTCAAGGCGCCCATCCGCGACCAGTATGAGCGGCAGGGCAACCCTTATTATGCAAGCGCCCGGCTGTGGGACGACGGCATCATCGCGCCCGAAGACACGCGGGCAGTCATCGCCCTGTCGCTTGCAGCGGCGCTCAATGCGCCCGTGGGCGAAACCCGCTTCGGCACCTTCCGGATGTGAACGGAATGCTGGAAAGCTACACCGATGAAGCCGGTATCGCCCGGGTTACGCTTGACCGGCCGGACAAGCACAATGCCTTCGACGAAAGGCTTGTTGCCGCGCTGCACGAGACGTTCGCCGGTTTCGCGACCGCGCCACCGCGGGCGGTCATCCTGTCTGGCGCTGGCAAGAGCTTCTGCGCAGGCGCCGATGCCGACTGGATGCGGCGCGCGGCTGGATGGACAGAAGCCGAAAATCGCGCCGACGCGCAGAGACTTTCGGACATGCTGGCTGCAATCGATGCCTGCCCCACCCCGGTGATCGCCCAGGTCCACGGCGCGGTGATGGGCGGCGGTGTCGGCCTTGTGGCATGCGCGGACATGGCGGTGGCGCACCCCGACACGCGCTTTGCCCTTTCGGAGGTGAGGCTGGGCATCACACCGGCCACCATCTCGCCTTTCGTCATTCGCGCCATCGGCCCCCGGGCGGCGCGGCGATGGTTTCTGACTGCCGAGCGCTTCGGCGCGGCAGACGCTGTCGCCCTGGATCTCGTCCACGAGGTGAGCGAGACGCCCGAACACATTGTTGAACAGTGGCTTTTGGCCCTGCTTGCAAATGCGCCGGGTGCTGTCGCCGAAGCCAAGCGGCTGGTGCGTGATATTGCGGGCCAGCCCATCACCGACGAGCTCCGTAGGGAGACAGCCGCCCGTATCGCCGCGCGCCGCGCAACCGACGAAGCGCAGGAGGGCATGGCGGCCTTCCTTGCGAGGCGACCTCCGGCATGGGCGTCAACTCCATGAAAAAGCTGCTGATCGCAAACCGCGGTGAGATCGCCTGCCGCATCATCCGGACCGCGCGCGCCATGGGCATTTCGACGGTGGCGGTCTTCTCGGAGGTTGATGCACACGCGCCCCATGTGCGGCAGGCAGACGAGGCGGTTCCCATCGGTCCGGCACCCGCGCGCGAAAGCTATCTCGTTGTCGAGAAGATCCTCGAGGCTGCGAGTGTCTCCGGCGCCGACGCCATCCACCCAGGCTATGGCTTCCTCTCCGAAAATGCCGAATTTGCCGAGGCGGTGCGTGCGGCGGGCATGATTTTCGTTGGTCCATCGGCAGAGGCGATCCGTGTGATGGGGCTGAAAGACGCCGCCAAGGCGAAGATGCGCGCAGCCGGCGTTCCCATCGTGCCGGGCTATATGGGGGAAGACCAAGGCCTCGCCCGCCTGGAGCAGATGGCGATCTCCATCGGCTATCCGCTGCTCATCAAGGCTGTCGCCGGCGGCGGCGGGAAAGGCATGCGCCCCGTAGCTGACAAAACCGGGTTCGTGGAAGCCCTGCTCGCCGCGAAGCGCGAAGCTGCAAGCGCCTTCGGCAATGATTCGGTGATGCTGGAGAAGCTCATCCGCCGTCCACGCCATGTCGAGGTGCAGATCTTCGGAGATTCCCACGGCAATATCGTCCATCTGTTCGAGCGGGACTGTTCGCTCCAGCGCCGCCACCAGAAGGTCATCGAGGAAGCACCCGCCCCCGGCCTGTCTGACCGGCTCCGGCACATCCTCGGCGTAGCCGCGGTGACGGCTGGCACTGCGATCGCCTATGAGAATGCCGGAACGGTGGAGTTCATCCTCGACATCGAGGACGTCGACGAGGCGGGCGACCCAAAGTTCTACTTCATGGAGATGAACACGCGTCTCCAGGTGGAGCATCCGGTGACCGAGACGATCACCGGCCTCGACCTCGTTGAATGGCAGATCCGTGTTGCGCGGGGGGAGATGCTGCCCCTGATGCAGGATGCCATCGAGGCGCGCGGCCATGCCATCGAAGCACGGCTCTATGCCGAAAACCCTGAAGCAGGGTTTTTGCCCTCCACGGGAACCATCCGCCGGCTGGATTTCCCCGCCAATGCCCGGATCGACACCGGCGTGAGGTCGGGAAGCGACGTGACCATTCATTACGATCCCATGATCGCAAAGGTCATCGCGGCTGGCGGATCCCGCGATGAGGCGATTACAGGCCTTGTGCGGGCGCTCGACGAAACCATTGTCGAGGGAGTCACAACCAACCGTGGCTTCCTCGCCCGTCTCGCTGCCCACCCACGGTTTGCAGCGGGCGACGTGCATACCGGCTTCATCGCCGAGCATGAGGAGGAGCTGTTTGCCCATCCGCCGGCACCCGCAACCGCGGTCGCCGCAGCGGCTGCCGCTCATGTAGGTGACGGGCCTGCCGGCCACGGATTCGCGCGCCCGTTCCGCCTCAATCTTCCCGCCGAGACCAGCACTGCGCTGTGGGGGCCAGACGGCGTGGAGGTTCGCCTGCGCATCACGCGTGCGCCGGATGGCCTGACCATAGCCCTCGCCGACGACACATCGGTTCGAGTCGAAGCCGACGAGGATGCGATCTCCGTGCATGCGGATGGTGCTGTGCTGCATCCCGTTCTGGTCAGGCTGGCCGGGGGCCACGAGGTGCGCATGGCCGGCCACGCATGGCGCTTCTTCGCAAGCAACCCGGCGTGGGAAGGCCACAGCGCGGCTGGCCCGGCCGATGGAACCATTCTTGCGCCCATGCCGGGCAAGGTTCTTTCGGTGCATGTGCGCACAGGCGAACAGGTGAAAGCCGGGGACCGGCTGGCCGTGCTTGAAGCAATGAAAATGGAGCACCGGTTGACGGCACCTTTTGATGGGCGCGTTGAAGCCGTACATGTTACCGAGGGTCTGCAGGTCGCCGAAGGAACGCTTCTCGTCGAGATCGCCAAGGAATAAGGCGTGGAAGCTTACAGTTCACCTACCGATTCGACAGGCGAATATTACAACAGCATCGGCTTGGCGGCCGTAGGACTGGTCGGGCGGAAGTATCACCGGATCGTCGTGTGCGCGCAGGTTATCGACGTCGCACTGCAGCTCTCTCCCGCGATCATGGTGCTGTTCACGCGCCACCGAGGGGCTGCGGTCGCGTCGCCTTCAATCGAGGCGGACACCGACGCGCTGCACAACGCCATTTACGCGTTGCAGGTTCACCAGGGCGAGACCGGCCAGGCGCCCTGGGCGCGAATGGACTATGTGCTGACCGGCACGAAGATGGAGGTGGATCACCTTTACCCGGACCAGTTCGACCCTGCGTCTCTGGACACTATGGAGGCGGCACGCGTGTTGAAGGCGAAATGGTTTCCGGAGGCGGCGGCCTCGGAACCGCGCAGGGGATGGATTTCCCTCATCTTCGGCCGCTGAACCGGTCACTGCAGCACCGGGCTGGGCACCAGCGGGTCCCGCCCGCCCCCAGGGACCGTGCAGGACATGATCAGGAACGAGAGGGCAAGAACGACAATAACGACGACGCTATTCATCCTCGATCTCCTCGGCGGTCCAGGCAAGGATCGCGGCTGGCAGGGCCATAGACGAGATGCCGAAGGCCGTAAGGAGGTTGGCGGCATCCGACACGGAGGGAAGCCACCAGCCGAGCTTGTTTGCGGTCTCCATCCAGAAGAAGGCAGCGAACAGACATACCACCATCACTTGATGGGTGCGGACATAGGCGCGGTTTCGGATCTCAACCTCGCGTTCGTCCAGAGACGATTCCGGTCGCTGGCTCATCTGCCCGAAGTTCGACAGGAACAGCAGGATCGCGCCAACGAGACCAACAAGCTTCAAGGCGGCAAAGCCGAGAACGAGTGTCGGAGCTTCCGGCGCGAAAATTGCGTCGGCAAGATAGCCGACAACAAGAGATCCCACCACCACCAGCGACAACAGCCGTGCCCTGGATGGCGACATCGTGATCTGAAACTCGCGGGTTGCGTTGGTCATCCTTGGATCTCCCGATTGAGGCGGGCAAGCTGATCGCTCAGCGACGGAAAGGGTTCGAGCCCGAAGATCGCTTCCACGGGAACCTCGAACACGGCGGATATCTTGAGCGCGAGGACAAGGCTTGGCCCATAGGTGCCGCGCTCGAGAAACCCGATTGTCTGTGGGTTCACGCCGACCAGATCGGCCAGCTCGCGCCGCGACATCCCGCGCTCGGCACGGAACATGGGCAATCGATTATGCAATCCATCGCGCATACTCTTGTGTATACGCAACGTGTCAAACATTGCAAGCAATAATCTGTGCGCCAGCACGCTAACCGAGAAGGCGTGCCTTTTCAGGCGATTGTCGCTACGAGCGGAGCATCCGACACACAGGGGACCGTGATGCTTCCTGCCCTTCGCTTTGACCATGGAGAGACGATCGACATGCTGCGCGAATCGGTCGCTGCCTTCGCTGCAGCCGAGATTGCTCCGCGTGCGGCAGAGATCGACGCGACCAACAGCTTTCCCCGCGATCTCTGGCCCAGGCTTGGCGAGCTGGGCCTTCATGGCATCACCGTGGCGGAAGCTGATGGCGGTTCGGGCCTTGGCTATCTCGCCCATGTAGTGGCGATGGAGGAGGTCTCCCGCGCCTCTGCTTCGGTTGGCCTGTCCTATGGCGCGCATTCCAACCTCTGCATCAACCAGCTGGCCCGCTGGGGAACGGCCGAGCAGAAGGGACGGTATCTGCCAAAGCTGATGTCTGGCGAGCATGTCGGCTCGCTTGCCATGTCGGAACCGGGCGCTGGATCCGACGTGGTCTCGATGCGCCTGAAGGCCGAGAAGCGGAACGATCGCTATATCCTGAATGGCAACAAGTTCTGGATCACCAACGGGCCGGAAGCGGACACGCTGATCGTCTATGGCAAGACCGATCCGGACGCCGGTCCACGCGGAATCACGGCGTTTCTCATCGAGCGCGGGATGGCCGGCTTTTCGACTGCACAGAAGCTCGACAAGCTCGGCATGCGCGGCTCCGACACCTGCGAGCTATTGTTCGAGGATTGCGAGGTGCCTTACGAGAATGTGCTGGGCGAGGAGGGCCAGGGCGTCCAGGTGCTGATGTCCGGCCTTGACTATGAGCGGGCGGTGCTTGCCGGCGGCCCGCTCGGCATCATGGCTGCCTGCCTCGATGTGGTGCTGCCCTACGTTCACGACCGGCAACAATTCGGAAAGCCGATCGGCACCTTCCAGATCATGCAGGCCAAGCTCGCCGACATGTATGTGACCGCTTCTGCAGCCCGCGCCTATGTCTATGCAGTGGCCGAAGCCTGCGACCGTGGCGAGACAGCCCGGAAAGACGCCGCCGGCGCCATTCTCTATGCTGCGGAAAAGGCGACGTGGATGGCGCTGGAGGCAATCCAGGCGCTCGGCGGCAACGGCTACATCAACGACTATCCGACCGGACGGCTGTTGCGCGACGCAAAGCTGTACGAGATCGGGGCCGGCACCTCGGAAATCCGCCGCTTTCTGATCGGGCGCGAGCTTTTCGAGGAAACCGCCTGAGGCTCCTGGGCGTCATTCTTGCCGGCGGCCGCTCGCGCCGCTTCGGAGCGGACAAGGCGTTGCACGAGGTGGATGGGAAGCCGCTCATTGGCCATGTGGCGGCAGCGCTGGCGCCCCAGGTGGAACTGCTGATGGTATCCGGGCGGGAGTGGGGCGGCCTGCCTGTGCTCGACGACATGCCCGGTCCCGGCCTCGGCCCGCTTGGCGGGCTTGCAGCCGCGCTCTGCCATGCCAATGGCCAGTCGTTCGATGCCGTGCTGACGGCACCGTGCGATACGCTTGGACTGCCCGCGGATCTTGCAAAGCGACTCGGGACACCCCCAGCGGTGATCGAGGATCAATGGCTGGCCGGCCTCTGGCAACCGGAAATGGGGGCAGGTCTTCTCCACTGGCTCGACTCCGGGGGGAGTCGTGCGGTTGGCGACTGGCTAAGGTCGCAAGACGTGCGGCGGGTCTCCTGCGCCGGCCTCCGGAATGTAAACCACCCGGAAGACGGCTGCTCCCTCAGTTCACCGCATTTCTGACACGGCTGTCGGATTTCGATCGTCAGACCGTCACAAGGCCAAACTATGGGTGCAGTGCAACAGGTAAGGCGATCATCGGATGGAGTCGTTTCTGCAATGGGTTGGCGCGCTGCCGTTCGAAGCAGTCGCGGTCTTTGGAGGCATTGCGGCCCTTGTTGCGCTGCGGCGCAGCATGCGTCGCGCCGGTCCGAACCGCGCGGACTGACCTTCGCTTCGATCAGC
>JBKBXK010000119.1:0-6720 GCA_046314095.1 Thermaurantiacus sp.
TGATGCGGCAATCGCCGCAACACGGCCCTCCGGCGTGTTCGAAGCCTGGCTGCGTGCCAGCTTTCCGCGCCTCGGCGGCGAACCGGATCGGGTGACCAGCGCCATACTCCTTGGGCGGGTTCCGGAGCTGCAATTCGCCCTGGGACCGGACGGCAGTTGGCGCGCCGCCGCCGACCCAACCAACTCGACCATGTGGACCCGCGATTCCGCTGTGATGACCCCCGTGGGCCTCCTCATCTGCAACTCCGCCTCCGCCGGTCGGCGACGGGAAAACATGCTGTTGCGTTTCGTCTATCGGCACTCGCCGCTGCTGGCGGATTTTCCGATCGTCTTCGATGCCGTGGAGGAGGGGCTCATCGTGGAAGGCGGCGACATGATGATCGTGTCTCCCACCATGATGTTCCTCGGTGTCGGCAACCGCAGCGACCCGCGGATCGCGCCGGTGCTTGCGCGGCGGCTCGGCATGGATGTGCTGACCGTGCAGACGGTGGATCGCGAGTTCCTCGGCCAGCCCCGCCAGCAGCCGGATGAGTCCCTCTGGCAGCTGCGTGTGCTGCTGCTGCACCTCGACACATTCTTCACCCATGTGGCCCCCCGGCACGGGCTTGCGATACCGTTCCTTCTTGAGAAGGATCATGCCGAGGACAATCCGCTGGCCCGTTTCATCCGCGGCGCGCGGGCCGATACGCTCCTGAAGGAAGAAGAGGCGAAGGGCGCGCTGGAGATGCTGAAGGGGTTTGGCAAGGTGACGCTCTACCGGCGCGGGTCCGGTGCAAGGGATGCGCTTGGCGACCTGAAGCTTGTCGACTGGCTGCGGCAAGAACGCTACCGCCTGACCTGGGTGGGAGGCCAGAGGCCGCGCGGAGAGGCGGAAGGGTTCCGCCACTTCATGCAGGTGGCCTATCCGGAATTGCGCCGGCAGGCAGCCAATGTGGTGCAGGCACAGCCGGGGCGCGTGATTGCGTACGCTGGCAATCCGGCAACGAGGGCCGCGCTCGAGGCCGACGGGGTCGGAGTCGACACCTTCGAGGCGCGCGAGCTGTGGGCGTGGCACGGCGGCCCGCATTGCCTCACCCAGCCGCTGGAACGAAGCTGAACCGGCCGCTTTCGCGCTGCTTGACCAGCGCGGCTGCACGGTTCTAGGCCAGCGTCTCATGGCCGAGCGCCCGCGCACCCTCTACGACCGCATCTGGGACGAGCATCTGGTTGCCATCCGAGACGATGGCACCGCACTTGTCTACATCGACCGGCACCTGATCCACGAGGTGACGAGCCCGCAGGCATTCGCCGGGCTGAAGGCTGCCGGGCGCCGGGTGCGCAGGCCAGACCTGACCCTTGCCGTCCCCGATCACAATGTGCCGACGACCGACCGGGCGCGTCCGATTGCGGATCCGGAATCGGCCGCGCAGGTGGCGTTGCTCCGCGCGAATTGCGAGGCGTTCGGGATCGAGCACCTGGAAATCGACGCGCCCGCGCAAGGGATCGTGCATGTGATCGGCCCCGAGCAGGGGTTCACCCTTCCCGGCCTCACCATCGTCTGCGGAGACAGCCACACGGCAACACATGGAGCGTTCGGCGCGCTTGCATTCGGCATCGGCACCTCGGAAGTGGAGCATGCCCTGGCGACCCAGACGCTCCTTCTGCGAAAATCGCGGAACATGGCCGTCACCGTCACCGGAAGCCTGGGCTTTGCCGTGACAGCGAAGGATGTGGCGCTTGCGATCATCGGCGCCATCGGGACCGCCGGCGGGACAGGCCATGTGATCGAGTATCGCGGCCCGGTGATCGACGCGCTCTCGATGGAAGGGCGCATGACCCTGTGCAACATGGCCATCGAGGCGGGCGCACGCGCCGGGCTCGTGGCGCCGGACGCGAAGACCTTCGCCTATGTGAAGGGCCGCCCGCGCGCGCCAACGGGTGCGGACTGGGACCGGGCGCTCGCGCACTGGCAGACGCTTCAGACCGACCCCGACGCGGGCTTCGACCGCACGGAGACTCTCGACGGCAGCGCGATTGCGCCGCTCGTCACGTGGGGGACCAGCCCCGAGCAGGTGGTGCCGGTGACCGGCTGCGTGCCGGACCCGGCGGACATCGACGATCCCGGCAAGCGGTCGGCGGCCGAGCGGGCGCTCGCCTACATGGACCTCGCCCCCGGCACCCGCATGGAGGATGTGGCAGTCAACCATGTCTTCATCGGATCGTGCACCAACAGCCGCATCGAGGACCTGCGTGCGGCGGCCGCGGTGCTGAGGGGCCGCCGGGTGGCAGACGGCATCGCGCTGGCGCTTGCGGTTCCCGGCTCTGGGCTCGTCAAGCGTCAGGCCGAAGCGGAGGGGCTTGACCGGGTTTTTGTTGAAGCCGGATTCGAGTGGCGGGAGCCGGGCTGCTCCATGTGCCTTGGCATGAACCCGGACAAGGTGCCACCAGGCGGTCGTTGCGCCTCCACCTCCAACCGCAATTTCGTCGGTCGCCAGGGGCCTGGCGCCCGCACGCACCTGCTGTCGCCGGCCATGGCGGCGGCAGCCGCCGTGACCGGACGGCTTGCGGATGTGCGCCAGCTCGTGGCGGCATGAGCGACGCCGCGATCCGGATCGAACGGCTCACCAAGGTCTACAAGGGGGGCAAGAGAGCACTCGATGGCGTGTCGCTGACGGTGCCGCGCGGAAGCCTGTTTGGCTTGCTGGGGCCTAACGGCGCCGGCAAGTCGACCCTCATCAATATTCTCGCGGGCCTGGTCACCAAGTCTTCGGGCACCGCAGAGGTCTGGGGCTTCGACATCGACCGGAACCCCAGGAACGCCAAGGCCTCGCTGGGTGTTGTGCCGCAGGAGCTGTTGTTCGACGCCTTCTTCACGCCGTTCGAGACGCTGGAACTGCAGGCAGGGCTGTTCGGGGTCCCGAAAGCGCTCCGGCGAACGATGGAACTGCTGAAGGCTGTGCGGCTCGAAGACCAGGCGCATGCCTATGCGCGCACGCTGTCGGGCGGGATGAAGCGGCGGCTGCTGATCGCCAAGGCGCTGGTGCACGGCCCGCCCGTCGTCATCCTCGACGAGCCGACCGCCGGGGTCGATATCGAGCTCCGGCAGATGCTCTGGACCTATGTGCGCGAACTGCACGCCGAGGGAACGACGGTGGTGCTGACGACCCACTATCTCGAAGAGGCCGAGGAGTTGTGCGACCGCATCGCCATCGTGAACCACGGGCGGATCGTGATCGATACCGACACGCCGACGCTGCTGGCACAGGCGCGCGAAAAGCGGGTGGATGTTGTTCTGGACCGCGATCTGGAAGCACCACCGTCACTTCGCGGCGCGCATCGGGTGGACCTGCTTGGCCCGCGGCTGCTGGCCATCACCTATGACAAGGCCGAAACTCAAGCCGGGGCCCTGCTGGCCAGCCTCGCCGCCCAGGGCCTTGGGCTTATCGATGTGACCACCCGCGAGGCCGATCTCGAGGATGTGTTCCTTGCGCTCACCTCGTCGGCCGCAACCATGACCGAAGCTGCGTGAGCGCCGGGCCCATCGAAGCGGACGTGGTGGTGGTCGGCTCTGGCGCTGCCGGGCTTACGGCCGCGCTCAACCTCTCGACCGAGCGCGAGGTGCTGGTGCTGTCCAAGGGCGGAATTTCGGACACGTCCACCTCCTGGGCCCAGGGCGGGATCGCAGCGGTGCTCGACGAGGGCGACACTTTCGAGGCGCATATCGAGGATACGATGGTGGCCGGCGCGGGGTTGAACGACCGCCGCACGGTGGAGTTCGTGGTGGAGCAGGCGCCATCGGCCATCGAGCGGCTCGCGGCGCTGGGCGTGCCCTTCACGGCGGGCGAGACCGTTTCCGAGCGCTTCCACTTGACCCGCGAGGGCGGCCATCGGGCACGCCGGATCGTGCATGTGGAGGATGCCACCGGCTGGGCCGTGCAGAAGGCGCTGACCGACGCCGCGCTTGCAAACCCCCGGATCCGGTTCCTGCCGCACCATGTGGCGGTGGACCTGGTAACCGAGCGGCACGCGGAGTCGCACGGCTTCGCCGAGCGCCGCTGCCACGGCCTCTACGCCTATGACAAAGAGCGGGGGCGGGTGCAGCGCATCCTTGCGCGAGCGACGGTACTGGCCTCTGGCGGTGCCTCGCGTGTCTATCGCTTCAGCACCAATCCGGATGGCGCCACCGGAGACGGCATGGCGCTTGCCTGGCGGGCGGGCTGCCGCGTTTCGAACATGGAGTTCAACCAGTTCCACCCGACCTGCCTTTATCATCCAAAGGTCAAGAATTTCCTGATCACCGAGGCGATGCGGGGCGAGGGAGGGATCCTGCGGCTGCCCGACGGCACCGCGTTCATGGCCGAGCATGACCCGCGCGGCGACCTTGCCCCCCGCGACATCGTCGCGCGCGCGATCGATGCCGAGATGAAGCGCACCGGGCTTCCGCATGTGTTTCTCGACATGACCCACAAGGGCGCCGCCTTTGTTGAAACGCATTTCCCGATGATCCACCGCCGGCTCCTGGAGCTTGGCATCGACGCAACCCGGGAACCGATTCCGGTGGTGCCGGCGGCCCACTACAGTTGCGGCGGCGTGCTTGTGGACCGGCACGGGCGCACGGATCTTCCCGGCCTCTGGGCGATCGGCGAGGTTTCGCAATCCGGCCTGCATGGCGCCAACCGCATGGCGTCCAACTCACTGCTGGAATGTTTCGTGTTCGGGGCGAGTGCCGCAGACGATATCGTTGGGCGGTGGTGCGACATGCCGCCGCCGCCTGCAATCCGCCCGTGGGATGAAAGCCGGGTCACCGACTCCGACGAGGAAGTGGTTGTCACCCACAATTGGGAGGAACTGCGCCGGTTCATGTGGGATTATGTTGGCATTGTTCGCACGGACCGCCGATTGCAGCGCGCCGCCCACCGGGTTTCACTCCTGCGGCAGGAAATCGCGGAGTATTACGGCAATTTCCGGGTGACCCCGGACCTGCTCGAACTTCGGAATCTTGTCGAAGTGGCGGACCTGATCGTTCGCTCGGCGCTGGCGCGCAAGGAAAGCCGCGGGCTGCACTATACCACCGACTATCCAGGGCAGGTGGATCCGCCGCGCGATACGATCATGTATCCCTCGGCCTGAACGGCCGGCGCGACTGCAGTTGGGCTTGAAGCATGTGCCCAGCAGAGTGGAATCCATCTTGACTGTGATGTGATAATGTATCATCAGGCCCCGAACAAGTGGCATGGAGCATTTCGCGTGGCGACAAGACCAGATGTGACCGGCAAGGCGGAATCGCCCGCGCTCGATGCCGCTGGCGCCGCGCTCTCCAGCCTGTGCCTCATCCATTGCCTCGCGGTGCCGCTCTTTGCGCTGGCGATGCCGGCGGTTGTGGGCGCCAGCGGGCATGACCACGCGCATGATCACCTGCTGCACCTTCTGCTGATTGGCCTGGCAGCACCGGTCTCGGTCTTCGCCTTCTGGCGGGGCCTGCGCAGGCACGGGCGCGTCGGCCCGCTCACGTTAGGGGTGGCCGGCTTCGCGCTGATGCTTGCCGGCGCCTTCGCCCATGGCCCGATGGTCCAGCTGATGACGGTTGCCGGCGGCCTGGTGGTCGCGGGCGCGCATTTGGCCAACTGGCGCGCACGCCGCCTCGGCTGACCGGTCAGTCGTCCCGCTCCCAGCCGAACACCTCGTCCAGAGCCACGCCGAATACATCGGCGATCCGGAACGCAGTTTCGAGCGTGGGAGCGTATTTGCCGGCCTCTATGGCCGCGACGGTCTGCCGGGTTACGCCGATGCGCCGCCCGAGTTCCGCCTGGGTCATTTCGTTGGCAAGGAACCGCAACAGGCGCACGCGGTTGGTTATGCGACCACTCACGCGCGCAGCGCCCGCAGCTCCAGCGTGTAGCGCAGCGATTCGGCCAGCACGAATGCAAGCAGCAGGGCGTTGATGGCAACGCGCGAAGGCCAGCCCGTGAACAGGCCCCCGATGATCAGCAGCGTGAAGACCGAAAGCAGGGTGTAGGCAGTGGCGCCAGCGCGCCATGCAATCACCTGCTCGCGCTCGTCGAGGGTGCGATCGATGGCCTGGGCTTCGCGGCGCGCAAGGACCTGCACCAGGCCTGCAGCCAGAATGCTGTAGATGATGAGCCAGACGACGACCCCGATCAGGAACGTGGGATGCGGAATGGCTTCCAGGCCGCCCCGGGCGACCCGATTGGCGAGCCAGACGAAATAGCCACCCCAGACAAGGACATTGCCGAGGAGGGCGACCCAAAGCGTGCGTTCGCGAAAGCTCATCGTGGCTCCTTTCATGCACCGATGTTGAGCAGCAGGGACACGATGTCAACAATATTATACATCGTGTCCAACAATTCCAACCTGTGGATGCGAGATCCTTATGCCTTGGGCCGGCTCAGTCCCACGCGCTCGCGGCCGTTCATGGGGCCATGTCCTACTCCTGGCCCCAGCGCAGCTTCCAGACCGGCTCCGGAAGCGAGGATCTGTTGACCCCTGTGTTCGAGGTGATGCTGCCGCGCGGGAAGATGGAAATCCGCCTCAGGGTCAGCAGTTTTCCAAATGGCAGCCTGGCGGTCGAAATCCAGGATGCCGATGGCCAGCCGTTCTACTGGCCGACGCTACCCTGCTGCCCCACGACGCTGGCGGGGCTTCTGCCCGACGACCTTGCCGACGCCTCGATCGTCGCCATCAAGCCCTCCGCGCTTCGCAATGGCATGGCGCAATCGCTGG
>JBKBXK010000120.1:0-6691 GCA_046314095.1 Thermaurantiacus sp.
TCCCTTGTCGGCCCGCAGATACCTTGCCCCCTTCAGTCCGGCCAGCAGATGGGGCGCCACCGGGCTGTCTGCCGCATTGCCTCCGGTCAGCATGAACGCAAATGGGCGGCCGATCACGTCGGTAAGGGCATGGATTTTCGTGGTTTGCCCGCCTCGCGAGGGCCCGATAGCCTGATTTTTCGCCCCCCTTTACCGCCGTGCGCCGAGCGGTGCGCCTTGACGTAGGTGCTGTCGATGGACGTGCTCTTCGTCACGGCTCCGGATGCCGCAAGCGCCTCGACCAGATCGATCCAGAAGCGTTTGCGTGACCATCTGTTGAAGCGGTTGTAGATCGTGGTCGAAGGTCCGTAGTCTTTCGGGCAGTCGCACCACCGGCAACCCACCTTGAGAACATGAATGATGCCGGAGATCACCCTGCGATCATCGACCCTGCGGGCTCCACCCTTGTTCGCCGGAACAAGCGGCTCAATCACCGCCCATTGTTCATCCGACAGCCAAAACAGATGCCCCATCCAAGCCTCCAAATCACTGATTTGGCACTTTGAATCTGATTTGCTACGTTAAATCAACACCATCAATGGGTTTTGACCCTAGCATGTCGTGCAGTCGGCAGAACTGCTCCCGCAAGGAGCGTCTGGCTAATAGTAGGGCATCGGCGACGACGTGCAGGCAGGTCTCGGCGATCAATGCCCTGACACGCGGCTCGAAGTCGCGAGCGGTCACCTTGCCGAGGTGAAAGCCGAAGTTGCGAATGAGGCCGCGGATCTCGTTCTCGACGTCCTGAAGCTTGTTACGAAGCAACTGGCGCGCTGCGAGGATAGTCCGCAAGCGTTGGCTCAGCAGCGTCTTAACATGGACCGGCTTGAATAGACCGACGCGCATCATCTGGGCGATCCCACGGGCATCATGCCGGTCTGTCTTGTTCAATTGAGCAGAGAGCGCTGCCTTCATGTGGCGGGTCTCGACGCAGATTACGGGGATGTTGGCTTCTGCCAGCCGACCGTAGATGAATTGGGACAGCATGCCGGCTTCAAGGCCGACGCGAGCGATTGGAAACTCCAGCATGAGTATGTGCTGGGCGATCTCCTCTGGATCGGAGGATAGCTTGCGCTCGTGAACGACCCGAGCATCCGAATCGACTACGCAAAGATTTACGGAACGGGCTGAGACATCTAGCCCGATATAGTGGTTGTGCGGCATGTCGGTTCTCTCCGAATCAAGGGCCGACACTTCTCATAACCAAAATGGAGGCGCATTTGTAAACTACGACTATTTCAGTTGTTCTTGCGGGACCTGAGCGGCCGAATAGAGCTCGCAATGCGTTTATAGGCTTCACAATGGTGGCGGTCCGTTCGTTCTCCGTGCATCGTGCCGTGCTGCAGGTGCAAACAAGAACGGAGACCACCATCGACATGGCTCGGGAGACGATCGAACGGCATCAGGTATGGGTCTATCTCGCGGCAATCGTCACGGGTCTTTTGATCGGACTGGCCGCTCCGGGGCTAGCCAACGCGATGGAGGCGCTGTTGTGGCCGAGCCTGGCCGCGCTTCTCTACGTTACGTTCACGCAGGTCCCGCTGAATCATCTCCCCGAGGCCTTCCGCGATGGCCGGTTCATGGCGGCAATCCTGCTTTCCAACTTCATCCTCGTCCCGTTGCTTGTCTGGGCGCTGCTGCTAGTCGTGCCCGATCAGCCGGCGGTGAGACTCGGTGTGCTGCTCGTCCTTCTCGTGCCCTGTACCGACTGGTTCATTACCTTCACACACTTGGCGCGGGGCGACACGCGGCGAGCGATCGCGGTGACGCCAGTCAATCTGCTGCTACAGATCGCGCTGCTGCCGCTCTATCTCTGGATTTTCATGGGGGAGAGCTTTGCCGAGATTCTTTCAGCCGATCGCATCGCGGCGGTATTCGTCGTGCTGATCCTGCTGCCGCTTGCCCTGGCCTTCCTGACCGAGGTCTGGTCGGAACGGAACGGAGCGCGGAGCGCCGTCGTCGAGCGGCTCGCTTGGTTCCCCGTTCCGCTGCTGGCCCTGGTAGTCTTCCTGATTGCCGGATCACAGGTGGAGGCGGTTGCCGGTTCGCTGCCGGTTCTCGGGCAGGTGCTCCTCGCCTTCCTGCTGTTTCTCGTCGGCGCCGCGGCGATCGGCATCGTCGTCGCGCGTCTGTTCTCCCTACCGGTGCCGCAGGCGCGTACGCTCGTCTTCAGCGTGGCGACACGTAATTCCTTCGTGGTCCTGCCCTTCGCGCTCGCCCTGCCGGCCGCCTGGGACGCGGCGGTGATCATCATCGCCTTTCAGTCGCTAGTGGAGCTTTTCGGAATGGTCGGCTTCCTTTGGCTGGTGCCGCGCAAGCTGCTTCCTCTGTCCGCGCAGTCCACCTGAGCCAGACAACCGCCGCGCGGGCTTCGCCTGTCGGGACGGGAGGGCTAAGGTCGGGCACCATGGCAAGTGAATCACTTCAACCACGTCTGCGTTTCCGGCTCGTCCTGGGCCGGTCGATCGCCATCGGTCCGGGTAAGGCAGATCTTCTGGCGGCCATCGCCGAGACCGGATCGATCTCGGCCGCGGGGCGCTTGATGGGCATGAGCTACAAAAAGGCGTGGTATCTGATCGACACCATGAACCGGTGCTTCCGCGAACCGCTGGTGGTGGCCAGCAAGGGCGGCAGCGCGCGTGGTGGCGCGCAACTGACGGCGATGGGCGGGAAAGTGCTGGAGCTTTACCGGTCTATCGAAAACCGGGCCTCTGAAGTGGCGGCACGCGATCTCGACGCCTTTTCCGAACTCGTCGTTGACGAGCCTCCCGAAGACTGAGTTTTCCAGCGTCCCGCCTTGGCAAATCAGGTTGCCGTCCGATATAGTCAATTAGCTACATCGGAACGGAGACGCTCATGATGACCCATTCGGCGACGGCTCATGCCTGGACACGACGTGCTCTTCTCACGCTTGGCCTCGGGGCTGGAGTCACGATCGCGGCTCTCGCAATTCAGATGACCGGCGCGGATGCCCAGCAGGCGGACGTGCCCGTCATCGCCGCCGCGGCCGACCTGAAATTCGCCGTGACCGAACTCGCCTCGGCCTTCAAGGCGGACACCGGCAAGGAGGTGAAGCTCTCGTTTGGCTCCACGGGCAACTTCGCCACCCAGATCCGCCAGGGCGCACCCTTTCAAGTCTTCATGGCCGCCGATCAGAAATTCATCGCCGATCTTTACAAGGAAGGCTTCACCCGGGACGCGGGCGATCTCTATGCCGAGGGCCGCATCGTGCTGATGGTGCCGCACGGCTCGATGCTGAAGGCCGATGAGGCGATGGACGATCTCGCAGCCCAACTGGCAGCGGGCCGGATCACCCGCTTCGCCATCGCCAACCCCGAGCACGCGCCCTACGGTCTGCGCGCCGAAGAGGCGCTCAAGCATCGCGGCCTGTGGGATAAGGTGCAGCCGCATCTAGTTCTCGGCGAGAACGTCAGCCAAGCGGCCCAGTTCGCGCTCTCGGGCAATGCGCAGGGCGGGATCATCGCCTATTCGCTGGCGCTGGCGCCGGAAGTGCGCTCGCAGGGTCAATTCGCGCTGATCCCCCATGACTGGCACGAACCGCTATTGCAGCGCATGGCGCTGCTGAAGAACGCCGGTCCCGTCGCCGAGGAGTTCTACGCCTATATGAAGACGCCGAAAGCCCGCGAGATCATGAAGAAATTCGGCTTCGTGCTGCCGGCTGAGGGCTGACCCTTTGGATTGGACCGCCCTCTCCCTGTCCCTGAGGCTCGCCGGTTGGACGGTGGCGATCCTCTTGCCGGTCTCCATTGTGGCCGGCCGTTGGCTGGCCTACCGCCAGTTCCGAGGCAAGGGGCTGGTCGAGGCCGTGGTGATGCTGCCGCTGGTGCTGCCGCCGACGGTCTTCGGCTTCTACCTCCTGCTGGCTTTCGGGCGGAACTCGCCCATCGGCGCCTTCTGGCAGGCGGCCTTCGGCCACCAACTGGTCTTCACGTTCGAGGGACTGCTGGTAGCCTCGGTGATCTTCAATCTGTCCTTCGCTATTCAGCCGGCACAACGGGGATTTGAGGCGGTTCCGGTGGAGGTGCGCGAAGCGGTCGCCTGCTGCGGCATGTCGCCGTTGCGCGGCGTCTGGCGGGTCGAGTTACCGCTGGCCTGGCCTGGCGTGATGACGGCCATGGTTCTGACCTTCGCCCATACGCTGGGTGAGTTCGGCATTATCCTGATGATGGGCGGCTCGATCCCTGGCGAAACCAAGACGATCGCCATCTCAATCTACGACCGGGTGCAGGGCTTCGACATGGCCGGCGCCGGCATCATGTCGGCGACCCTCGTGGCGATTTCACTCTTCACCATCGCGGCGACCTACATGCTGTCGGCGCGCGTGGGACGGAGACTGTCCTGATGGCGCTGGAAGTGATGGCACGGGCGGCAGCCCCCATTCCGCTCGAGGCTTCATTCCGCGCCGAACCGGGTGAGCTGCTCGCGCTGGTCGGTCATTCCGGCTCGGGCAAGACGACGCTTTTGCGCACCATCGCGGGGCTCTGGCGGCCGGAGACGGCGCGGGTGGCGGTGGATGGCGAGGTGTGGCTCGACACGACTGCCGGCGTGAACCTGCCGCCCCACAGGCGGCATGTCGGCATTGTGTTCCAGAACTATGCGCTGTTTCCGCATATGACGGCGGCGCAGAACGTGATCGCGGCGATGCACCGCGGTGCGCCGAACCCGCGGGCCGAGGCCGAGCGCCTTCTCGCCCTCGTGAACATGCCAGGGCTAGCCAATCGCAAGCCAAGCCAGCTTTCGGGCGGCCAACAGCAGCGCGTCGCGGTGGCGCGCGCGCTGGCCCGCCGCCCGCAGGCGCTCTTGCTGGACGAGCCGTTCTCGGCCGTCGACCGAGCGACGCGCGAGCGGCTGTACGATGAGATTATCGCTTTGCGCGCCCATCTCAAAATGCCGGTGGTGCTCGTCACCCACGACATGAATGAGGCTCAGTTGCTGGCCGACCGGATGGTTGTGATCGAGAAGGGGCGCGTGGTGCGTGAAGGCACGACGGCGGAGGTGATGGCCGATCCCGAAGCCCTGCGTGCCATGGGCATCCGCGAAGTTGCAGCCATGCTGCCGGCAATCATTGTCGAGCATTTGGATGACGGGCTGACCCGGCTCGACACCGCCACGGGTCCGCTGTTCCTGCCCACCATCGAGGGCGCACCGGGCACGCGGGTGCGCGTGCGGATCATGGCGCATGAGGTCATTCTCGCGCGGACGCGGCCGGAGGGGCTGTCCGCGCAGAACATCCTCGCGGGGAAAGTCGCCGGCATCGTTCCAGGAACAGGGCCGGGCGTGATCGTCCACGTCCAGGTGGGCGATGGTGAGATCCTCGCCCGCATCACGCGCCGTGCCGCCGAGCAACTGGGCCTCAAACCCGGCGATGACGTCCACGCCATTGTCAAGTCGATGTCGGTCGCCCGCGATCACGTCGCCCGTGCCCCGACCCACAACGAGGCAGCGCAAGGACGCAGGTCGACCGCCCTGCGATGGCCTTCGGCTGGGGAGCCATGATCGGAACGCTCGGCGGCCTGATCGGCCTCGGTGGCGCGGAATTCCGCCTGCCGGTGCTGATCGGGCTATTCCGGTTCGCCGCGCTGGAGGCGATCATCCTCAACAAGGCGATGAGCCTGGTGGTCGTGGCCTCAGCCCTGCCGTTTCGCGCCGGCACGGTGCCGTTTGCCGTCATCGCCGAGCACTGGTCCGTCATCGTCAATCTTCTCGCCGGCAGCCTGCTCGGCGCCTGGCTCGGGGCCGGCTGGGCGGTTCGCATGAAGTCCCACGTGCTTTATCGCGTCATCGCCTTGATGCTTGTCGGCATCGCGATCGTGCTACTGTTCGGACACGACGCGGATGGCTCCGGCGTCCCGCTGATGGGCGGGATCGCGCAGGCCATCGCAGGCATCGCCGCAGGGTTCGTCATCGGCGTGGTCGCTTCCCTGCTCGGTGTGGCGGGTGGCGAGCTGCTAATCCCGACGCTCGTGCTCCTGTTCGGCGCTGACATCAAGCTTGCCGGCAGCCTGTCGCTGGCGGTCAGCTTGCCCACCATGATCGTCGGCTTCACTCGCTACAGCCGTGACAGCAGCTTCGCAGTGCTCGGCCGCAACCGTCGCTTCATCCTCATCATGGCGTTGGGTTCGATTGCCGGATCGCTCGCAGGCGGCCTGCTGCTCGGCATCGTGCCGGCCGCGATCTTGCTGCCGGCGCTGGCGGCGATCCTGCTGGTCTCGGCGGTCAAAGTCTGGCGGCACGCCTAGCTATAAAGCGGGCCGAAACCGACTTAGGCACCAGCGGCAATGCTGTTCGGTATCGGTTGACATGTTACGGTCGTTACAATATTTTTGAACCATGACATCCCAATCATGGCTCCTCCTCACCTACAAGGTTCCGCCCGAGCCGGCTTCCAAGCGCGTCGCCATCTGGCGCCGGCTAAAAGGCATGGGCGCGGTCTATCTGCAAAACGGCGTCTGCCTGCTCCCGAAGACGGACGACCATGTTCGACGCTTGAAAATGCTGGAGAACGACGTCGCCGAAGTGGCTGGCGAATCGGTCCTGCTGGAGACGGTCGCGCTCGACCGTGGCCAGCAAGAAAAGGTCGTTGGTCGCTTCAAGGCCGACAGAGACGAGGCCTACCGCGAGTTCATCGACAAGT
>JBKBXK010000121.1:0-6649 GCA_046314095.1 Thermaurantiacus sp.
CGGCGATGCCGGCGTCGCCGATCTCCACGCGCAACAGCGTGCGCGCGTCGGGGTCGAGCGTGGTCTGCCAGAGCTGTTCGGCATTCATTTCGCCCAGCCCCTTGTAGCGCTGGATGGAAAGGCCCTTGCGCCCGGCCGCGGTCACGGCGGCGAGAAGCTCGGTGGGGCGGCTGATGCGCGCCTCGCCAAGCTGGGCGGGCGCCGCCCACAGCTCGGCCTTCTCGCTGCCCAGGCGCATCAGCTTGCGCGCCTCCGCCGAGGCGAGGAAGCTGCTCGGCACCAGATGTGCGGTCGTCACCCCCTGGTCCACCCGCGCCAGGTAGAGGCCGCCGTCGGCGGCCGGCGTCACCGTCCAGCCCGGATCGGCACCGGCCAGCCAGGCCTGCAACCGCGCCGCGCCGTCCTCGGTCGCCTGCTCGGGCGCCAGCACCCCGGCAAGCGCCATCGCCTCGACGATGGCGTGCGGATAGCGCTGCGGCACGTAAGACAACAGCCGCCGCAGCCGCCGCGCATGTTCCACCAGCCCGGCCAGGTCCGCCCCGGCGACCACCGAGCCATCGTGGAGCCGCAGCGCCAGCCCCTCGATCCCGCTTGCCACCAGATGCGCTTCCAGCGCCGGCTCGTCCTTCAGATAGACCTCCGAGCGGCCGCGGCTCACCTTGTAGAGCGGCGGCTGGGCGATGAAGAGATGCCCGGCCTCGATCAGCTCGCGCATCTGCCGATAGAAGAAGGTGAGCAGAAGCGTGCGGATATGCGCGCCGTCCACATCGGCGTCGGTCATGATGATGACCTTGTGATAGCGCAGCTTCTCCAGGTTGAACTCGTCACGGCCGATGCCCGTGCCAAGCGCCTGGATCAGGGTGCCGATCTCCTTCGACGACAGCATCCGGTCGAAGCGGGCCCGCTCCACGTTCAGGATCTTGCCCCGCAAGGGCAGGATCGCCTGGAACTGGCGGTTGCGGCCCTGCTTGGCGGAGCCGCCGGCGCTGTCGCCCTCCACGATGAACAGCTCGGACTTCGCCGGATCCTTCTCCTGGCAGTCGGCGAGCTTGCCCGGCAGCGAGGCCACCGAAAGCACGGACTTGCGGCTTGCCTCGCGGGCCTTCCGGGCCGCTTCGCGGGCGACCGCGGCCTCGATGATCTTGGAAACGACGGCGCGCGCCTGCGCCGGGTTTTCCTCCAGCCAGTCCGAGAGCTTGTCGGCCATCAGGCTTTCCAGCGGCTGGCGCACCTCGGAGGAGACGAGCTTGTCCTTGGTCTGCGAGGAAAAGCGCGGATCCGGCAGCTGCACCGAGACAACCGCGGTCAGCCCCTCGCGCATGTCCTCGCCCGTCAGCGAGACCTTGGCCTTGGCCAGCAGGCCCGACCGCTCGGCATAGCCATTGAGGGTGCGGGTGAGCGCGGCGCGGAACGCCTGCATGTGGGTGCCGCCGTCGCGCTGCGGGATGTTGTTGGTGAAGGCAAGAACCTGCTCGTAGTAGCTGTCGTTCCACTGCAGCGCCACATCGATGCCGATGCCGTCGCGCTCGCCGCGCACCACCACCGGATCGGGCGAAAGCGGCTGCTTGGTCCGGTCCAGCCAGCGCACGAAGGCCGCGACCCCGCCCTCGTAATAGAGATCCACACTGCGCGGCTCGTCGTGGCGCGCGTCGGTCAAGACGATGCGCACGCCGGAGTTGAGGAAGGCCAGCTCGCGGAACCGGTGCTCCAGCTTCTCGAAATCGAACTCGCTGATGTTCCGGAAGATGCTGGCGGAGGGCAGGAAGCGCACCTCTGTGCCGCGCCGGTCGTCCTGCGGGCCGACCTTGCCAAGCGGCGCCACCGGAACCCCGCCCTCGAAGCGAATGAGATGCTCGGCGCCCTCGCGCCAGATGCGCAGCTCCAGCCAGTCGGAAAGCGCATTCACCACCGACACGCCAACGCCGTGCAGGCCGCCGGAAACCTTGTAGCTGCCGCCCGCTTCGTTGGCGAATTTGCCGCCGGCATGCAGGTCGGTCATCACCACTTCGGCCGCAGACCGCCCCTCGGTCGGGTGGATGCCCACCGGGATGCCGCGGCCATTGTCGGTGACGGTCACCGAGCCATCCGGATTCAGCACCACGTCGATCCGGTCGCAATGGCCGGCCAGCGCCTCGTCGATGGCATTGTCCGTCACCTCGAACACCATGTGGTGCAGGCCGGAGCCGTCGTCGGTGTCGCCGATATACATGCCCGGCCGCTTCCGCACGGCTTCCAGGCCCTTCAGAACCTGGATGGATTCGGCGCCATAGTCGGCCTGATTCGGGTGGGTCGCGGCGGGGTCGGGAGTCATGGACAGGCTCTAGCCGAACCACGCCCCGGTGGAAAGTCCGCCGCGCTTGACCGGCTGCATATGATTAGATATCTAATGAACTGGTTCGATATCGAATGGAGTGGAGGATGCTCTCACGCCGCATGGTGCTTGGCGCGGCCGGCTCGGGCCTGGTGCTGGCCGGCTGCGGAAACCTGTTCCGGGCCGAGAAACTGCCCGATCCGCGCGCGCCATGGGCCGCCACCGGAGATGCGGATCAAGACCCGAGGCTCGCCGCCTTCGCGGACGCGATCCTCGCCCCCAATCCGCACAACCGCCAGCCCTGGCTGATCCGGCTCGACGGCAACGACGAAGCCAGCATCTTCTGCGACCTCGACCGGCGGCTTCCGATGACCGACCCGTTCGACCGGCAGATCGTGATCGGCTTCGGCTGCTTCCTCGAGCAGGCCCGCATCGCCGCCTCCGCGCGCGGCCTCGCGCTGGAAATCCTGCCCTTCCCCGAAGGCGCGCCAGGAGAAACCGACCGGCTGGACTCGCGCCCGATCGCCCGGCTTGCCTTCCGGAGCGCCCCGGGCCGCGCCCCGGATCCGCTTGGCGCGCACATCCGCGCCCGCCGCACCACCAAGGAGCCCTATGATCCCGAACGCCCCGTCGACGCCGGGGCGCTTGCAGCGCTCGCGGCCGATCCGCTGCTGACCACCAGCGCCCAGCCGGCGCTGCTGCAACGCCTTTCGGCGCTTGCGGTATCGGCGCTGCGCGTCGAAACGCAGACCCGTCGCACCCACATGGAAAGCGTCGAGCTCATGCGGATCGGCAGCCGGGAAATCGCTGCAAACCCCGACGGCATCGCGCTTGCCGGCCCCGTGATCGAGGGCCTTGCCGCGGTGGGCCTCATCACGCGCGACACGCTTGCGGCCAACAGCAATTTCGCAGTGCGGCAGGGCATGGCGGCCACCGAGGCGACCTATGGCAGTTTCCCCGCGGCGCTCTGGGTGGTGACCGACGGGAACAGCCGTGCCGACCAACTCGACGCCGGTGCGGCCTATGTGCGCGCCAATCTGCTGGCGACCGCGCGCGGCCTCGCCATGCATCCGCAGAGCCAGGCCCTGCAGGAGTATCCGGAAATGGCCGCCCATCTCGCCGATGTGCATGGCTTGCTTGGCGTCGCGGCGCCGGCCCGCATCCAGATGCTCGCCCGGCTCGGCCACGGCCCCGATGTACCGCCTGCGCCCCGCTGGCCACTCGAAACCCGCATCACGGCATGAGCGACGACCCGCCGCTGTTCCGTTTCTTCACCGAGATCGGGATTATCGACCAGCTCGCCGGCACCCTCCTCGAACGGGTGCTGCCGGCGGGCCTCACCCGCGCCCAGTTCGGTGTGCTCAACCATTTCGTCCGCCTCGAGCCGGGCGACGTCTCCCCGGCCAGGCTGGCCGAGGCCTTCCAGGTGACCCGGCCCACCATGACCAGCACCCTCCAGCGCCTCGAACGCGCCGGCCTCGTGGCGATCCGGCCCGATCCCGCAGACGGCCGCGGCCGGCTTGTCTCCATCACCCCGGCCGGACGCGCCGCGCGCGCGGCATCGATCGCTGCCCTTGCACCGCTGCTGCCGCAGCTTGCCGCGATCGTGACCCCGGAAGACCTCGAAGCCCTGCTTCCCCGGCTCACCCGCATCCGGCAGGCGCTCGACGCCTCACGCAATCTCGGCACGCACCAGCGCGCCGTCGAGGATTGACGCCCTGAGCGCCAGGGCCGGAAGTTGCCCGAACAGCCCCGGCTCGGTGCCCGTCAGCCAGCACTGGCCGCCAAGCGCCGCGATCCGCGCAAACAGCGCCGCCAGCCGCACCGGGTCGAGATGCGCCGCCACCTCGTCGAACAGCAGCACCGGCGCCCGCCCCCGCTCCTCGGCCACCAGCGCCGCATGCGCCAGCATCAGCCCGGCCAGAAGCGCCTTCTGCTCACCCGTGGAGGCGCGCGCGGCCGGCACGCCAGAGGCGGCAAGCGTCACCGCGAGATCCACCTTGTGCGGCCCCTGCGTCGCCCGCCCCGCCGCCACATCCCGCGCCCGCGCCGCGGCAAGTGCTGCGCGCAGCGCCTCCTCGGCCTGCCAGTCCTCCCCCTCCAGCGCCAGTGCCGCAGCCGGAAAGGCCGGGTCCGCGCTCGTTGCGATCCGCTCGCCCAGCCGCGCCGCCGTCTCCGCCCGGGCGCGCGCCAGCCCGGCGCCGTGCCGCGCCATCTGCGCCTCCAGCGCATCCAGCCACGCCGGGTCGGCCGGCCGGTCTCCCGTCAACAGCCGCGTCCGCTCCCGCATCGCTGCTTCATAGCGCGTCGCGTGGCCGCCATGGGCAGGCAGCCGCGCCAGCACCAGCCGGTCGAGGAAGCGCCGCCGGGCGCCGGGCGAATCCTGGAACAGGCGATCCATCGCCGGCGTGATCCACAGGAGCGACAGCCAGTCGGCAAGGCTTGCAAGCGCGGCCGGCGCGCCGTTCACCTTCAGCTGCCGCCGCTCGGGCGAGGCCGCGTCCGTACCCGTCGCCAGCATCACCGGCGGCAGCTCCGGCTCCAGCGCCAGCGCGGCGCGCACGGCAAAGCCGCCACCGCCATCGGCCCGGGCAATCTCGCCGAGGCTCGCCGCGCGCAGTCCCCGGCCCGGCGCCAACAGCGACACGGCTTCCAGAACCGCCGTCTTCCCCGCGCCATTGGGACCGGTCAGCACCACGAAGGCGGCGTCGCCGGGCGCAAGGCGCGTCTCGCGATGGTTGCGCACCGACGACAGCGACAGCGCCGAGATGCGGGGGGAGCGACGAGAGGCGAGGGGCGCCGGGGGCGATGGCATGAGACCTCCGGGCCTCTAGCCCCCATCCCGGCCAGCGGCTAGGGCAGCCTCCATGACCAACACCGCCGTCGGCCTCATCGGCTTTTTCATCTACGTGCTGCAGATCCTGATCTGGGTCATCATCATCCAGGCGATCCTCTCCTGGCTGATCGCCTTCAACGTGGTGAACACCTCCAACCGCTTCGTGGACGCGGTCGCAACCGGCCTCGATCGGCTCACCGCGCCGATGCTGCGCCCGATCCGGCGCCTGCTTCCGGATATGGGAGGCATCGACTTCTCGCCGCTGATCCTGATCCTCGGCATCATCCTCCTCCAGCGGCTGCTGCAGGGCCTCGTGCTCGACATGAGACTCATGTGACAGCCCGGCTCATCGACGGGCGCGCCCACGCCGCCCGTCTGCGGGAAGAGGTGACGGCGCGGGTCGCAGCCATCGTCGCCGGCGGCAGGCGGCCGCCGGCGCTGGCGGTGGTCCTCGTCGGCGAGGATCCGGCAAGCCAGGTCTATGTCCGCTCCAAGGGCAAGGCCTGCCGCGAGGCCGGCATCGCCTCGGTCGAGCATCGCCTTCCCGAAACCGCGCCCGAGGCGGCGCTCCTCGACCTTGTGGCCGCGCTCAACGCCGATGCCGCCGTCGACGGCATCCTCGTCCAGCTGCCGCTGCCGCCACACATGGATGCAAGCGCCGTCATCGCCGCCATCGATCCGCGGAAAGACGTGGATGGCTTCCACCCGGAAAACGCCGGCCGGCTTGCCGCCGGCCTCGACGGCTTCGTGCCCTGCACCCCGCTCGGCTGCCTCCGGCTTCTCGAAGCCGTGCTGGGCGACCTCTCGGGCCGCGATGCGCTAGTGATCGGCCGCTCCACCATCGTCGGGCGGCCGATGGCGAGCCTCCTCGTCAACGCATCGGCCACCGTCACCATCGCGCATTCGAAAACCCGCGACCTGCCCGCGGTCTGCCGCCGCTCCGAAATCGTCGTGGCAGCGGTCGGCCGGCCGGAAATGGTCCGCGGGGACTGGCTGATGCCGGGCGCGACCGTCATCGATGTCGGCATCAACCGGCTTGCCAATGCCGATGGCGGCAGCCGGCTGGTCGGCGATGTCGCGTTCGACGAGGCGGTTGCCGTCGCCGGCGCCATCACGCCGGTTCCCGGCGGAGTCGGGCCGATGACGATCGCCTGCCTCCTTCAGAACACGGTCCGCGCTGCGGAGCTGGCGCCCTGATGCTGCCGCCGGGGGTGCTCGAACTGTTCGTCTCGGCGCTCGTGACGCTTGCAGTCGTCGTCGATCCGCCGGGGGCGGCGCCGATCTTCGCCAGCCTCACCACCGGCGCCGATGCGAAGCAGCGCCGGGCCATGGCCTGGCGGGCCACCTTCGTTTCGGCTGCCATCCTCGTGCTGTTCGCAGCCGCGGGCGAGCCGTTCCTGCGCGCGCTCGGGATCTCGCTCGATGCCTTCCGCGTCGCCGGCGGCATCCTGCTGTTCCTCATCGCCGCCGACATGGTGTTTGAAACCCGCACCCGCCGCCGC
>JBKBXK010000122.1:0-6584 GCA_046314095.1 Thermaurantiacus sp.
AGTCCTCGAACATGGGGTTGTCCTTCTGCATTTCCGTCTCCGCGCGGTTGGTGCCTCAGGCGCCCGGGTTCAGGACTGCAAGGCGCCAGTTGAGCAGCGCTGCATAGCTCAGCCAGACAAGATAGGGAACCATCGCCCAGGCGAGCCAGCGCTCGACGCGGGCGACCGCCAGCGTGGCAGCGATCGCGGCAAGCCACAGCACCGCCAGAAGCGCGAGCGCCGGCACGATCGCCTGTGCAGCGAAAAACAGCGGCGACCAGGCGAGGTTGAGCCCGAACTGGAAGGCGAAGAGCGCCAGCGCCTGGCGCTGGCCGGGGCTGGCCGGCGCCATCAGGACCCGGGCGAGCACGAGGCCGAGCAGGCTGTAGAGGAGCGTCCAGGCAAGCCCGAACGCCCAGCCCGGCGGCTGCCACGCAGGCAGGGTCAGCGCCTGATACCATGCGTTCTGCGGCGGCGGATCCCCGATCAGCGCCGACACGCCGCCAAGGCCGTTGAGGGTGAGGATGGCGGCCAGCACCAGCGCCCAGCCGGGCAGGCGGCGGACGGCGTCGGCCGGCGCGCTCCAGGCGCTGGCGAGCCGGGTCTCGATGCTCATTCGGCTGCCTCCGGCACCGGAGCCGCAGCGCCGTTCACTTCCTCCTGCTGCGCCTTCAGCCGGCGCGCCGTTTCCTCGGGGCTGGTCGTGCGGCGTGCGAAGGCGGCGTAGAAGGTGGGGATGACGAACAGGGTGAGGATCGTCGCAAGCGCCACGCCGAACACGATCACCACGCCAATCGCCTGGCGGGAGCCGGCGCCCGCGCCCGAGGCGAGCATCAGCGGCGTGGCGCCGGCAACGGTTGCAATCGAGGTCATCAGAATGGGCCTGAGGCGACGCTCGGAGCCGTCGATCACGGCGTCCATGAAGTCGCGGCCCTCGTCGCGCATCTGGTTGATGAACTCGACGATCAGGATTCCGTTCTTGGCCGCCAGTCCGACAAGGATGATGATTCCCACCTGCGAGAAGAGATTGAGCGTGCCGCCGGAGAGCACCAGACCCAGAAGCCCGCCGCCGATCGCAAGCGGCACGGTGAGGATGATGACGGTGGGATGCACGAAGCTTTCGAACTGGGCGGCGAGCACCAGGTAGACGAGCACGATGGTTGCAACGAGCACCAGCAGCAGCGAGCCGCCGGTCTGCTTGAGCGCGCGCGATTCCCCCCGATAGCCGATCGCCTTGACCTCGGGCTGCTTCAGTGCCTCGGCCTCCAGAAAGTCCAGCGCCTCGCCGAGCGTGGTGCCCTGCGCCAGCGAGCCCTGCAGGATGATCGCCCGCATCTTGTCGTAGCGGCCGCGCTCGCCGGCAAGTGCGATCTCGCGGAAGCTGACAAGGTTGGAGAGCGGCACAAGCTGGCCGCTGGTCGTCGAGCGCACGAAGATGTTGGAGAGGTTGCCAGGTTCCGCGCGATCCGCATCCTCGGCCTGGAGGACAACATAATATTCCTCGCCGCGATCGATGAAGGTGGTGACCCGGCGCGAGCCCATCATCGTTTCGAGCGTTTCGCCGATTGCAGCCACCGGCACGCCCAGATCGCCGGCGCGGTTGGTGTCGATATCGACCAGGAGTTGCGGCCGCGTTTCCCGATAGTCGGAATCGAGATCGACGATTCCGGGGAAGTTCTCGACGGCCGCGAAGATGCGGTCGCGGGCCTCGGTGAGTTCCTCGAAGGTGTCGCCGGCAATGACAAGCTGCACCGGCCGGCCGCGCCCGCGGGAGAGGAGATTGCCGGAGAAGGTGTTGCCGCGCACCCGCGGATCCTCCGAGATCACGCGCTGAAACCCGTCGCGGATGTCGTCAGTGGACTGGGTCCGCTCCTCCCATGGCAGGAGGAACACGATCATGTTGCCGCTGGCGAAATCCTCGGTCGGCCCCCAGGAGCCCGGCGCCCGCACCAGCATGCGGCGCACCCCGCCCTCCTCGCCGACGAGCGGAAGCAGCCTTTCCTCAAGGTCGAGCATGATCTCGGACATGCGGTCGAAGCCGGTGCCTTCGGCTGCCGTGACGCTTGCGAAGAAATTGCCCGTGTCCTCGGCGGGCGCCAGTTCGCTTTCGAGGCTGGAAGCGGCGACCAGGGCGAGCGCCACGAAGGCAAGCGCGCCTCCGCCCACCGCCCATGGCCGGCCGATGACCCGCGTGAGCAGGCGACGGTAGCCGGTCTGCACCCGCTGGAAGCGCGCGTCGAACCAGCGCTGGAACGATGTGTGGCTGCCACCTTCGGTTTCGGACTTCAGCAGCTTGGAGCAGAGGACCGGAATGAGCGTGAGCGCGACGAAGGTGGAAAACACCACCGCGCCGATCATCGCCCCGGCAAGCTCCTGGAAGAGCGCGCCCGTCTGCCCGGCGATGAAGTAGAGCGGCACGAACACCGCGCAGACGACGACCGAGGTGGCAACCACTGCAAAGCCCACCTGCCGCGCGCCCTCGAAGGCGGCGACGAGCGGCGGCTCGCCATTCTCGATCCGGTAATAGATGTTCTCGAGGACCACGATCGCATCATCGACAACGAGGCCGATGGCGAGGACGAACGCAAGCAGCGTGAGGAGATTGAGCGAGTAGCCAAACAGGTAAAGCACGATGAAAGTCGCAAGGAGCGAGATCGGCACCGTGATGGCGGGAATGATGGTCGCGCGCACACTGCCGAGAAACAGCAGGATGACCGCGACAACCAAGGCCGCGGCAATCGCCAGTGTCTGCCAGACATTCCGGATCGACCGCTCGATGAAGACCGAGCTGTCGAAGCCGACCGCCACATCGAGACCGGGCGGCAGCTGCGGCCGCAGGCGTTCCATTTCGGCCTTGAGGTCCTGCGCGACCTGCAGCGTGTTGGCGCCCGACTGGCGAACGATGCCGAGGCCGATCGCCGGCTGCCCGTTGGAGCGGAACAGGCTGTAGCGGTTCTCGGGCTCGCGGCTGACCCGGGCAACATCGCCGAGCCGCACGAGATAGCCATCGTCGCCGCGGCTGACCACCAGGCGGCGGAACTCATCCTCGGTGCGGAAGGCGCGGTTGACGCGCACGGTGAGATTGGCGGTCTCCCCTTCGAGGCGACCCGCGGGAAGCTCGACATTCTGCCGCCGCAGCGCCTGCTCGATGTCGGCCGGGGTCAGCCCGAAGGCGACCAGTCGATCCTGCGACAGCCACACGCGCATCGACGGACGGCCACTTCCGCCCACCTGGACGCGTGCGACGCCATCGATCGAGCTGAACCGGTCGACGATGACCCGCTCGGCGTAGTCGGTCAGCTCCATCACGTCCCAACTGGGATGGAACAGGTTGAGCCACAGCACCGGCTGGGCATCGACATCGACCTTGCGGATTTCCGGCGGATCGGCCTCGATAGGAAGCTGGCCGAGGATGCCCTGCACCCGATCTCGCACGTCGTTTGCGGCCGCGTCGATGTCGCGCCGGGGCGAGAATTCGATGGTGATGTCTGCGCGCCCGTCACGCGAGCGGGAGATGATGTTGTCGATGCCCTCGATGCCGCTGATGCGGTCCTCGATCAGCTGGGTGACGCGGTTCTCGACCACCTGCGCATTGGCGCCGCGGTAGGTGACATCGATCGAGACGATCGGTGGCTCGATGGCCGGAAGATCCCGGACCGGGAGGTTGAAATAGGCCACCAGCCCCGCAAGCACGAGGACCATCGACATCACGGCCGCGAGAACCGGCCGCTTCACCGAGATATCGGAGAGAATCACGCAGCCGCCTCCGCCGGCGGCGCGCCTGGCCGTGTGACGGGCCGGATGGTGCCGCCGTCGCGCACCTTGACAGTGCCCTCGATCACCACTCGTTCGCCGGCAGACAGGCCGGACAGGATCTCCACCTGCCCCTCGCGCCGCTGGCCGATGGTGACGGGCGTGCGTCGCGTCATGTCCTCCTCGTCCACCCGGTAGACGAAGCTCTGCGTGCCCTGGCCGACCACGGCGAGTTCCGGCACCACCAGGGAGCGCCGCGGCGATGCAGCGATTTCCACGGTCATCAGCATGCCGGGCCGCAGGCGAAGATCCGGGTTGGGCAGGATGGCGCGAACGGTGACTGCGCGCGTGACCGGATCCACGAGCGGATCGATCGTGGCGATGGTACCGCGGAACGTCTCGCCCGGGTAGGCTGCGGCCTTTGCCTCAATGGGAAGGCCCGGTGCGACGGCCGAGATGAAGACCTCGGGCACCGGGAAATCGAGCTTGATGCGGCTGTGATCGACGATGGTGGCGATGGTGGTGCCGGCGTTCACCACTGCGCCGGGCGAAATCCGGCGGAGCGACAGCCAGCCGGAGAAGGGGGCGCGCACCACGCGGTCGCCGATCTGGCCGGCGGCCGAGGAGGATTGTGCGCGCGCGACATCGACCGCGGCCTGCGCTTCCTCCACCTGGGCGCGCGTGGCAAAGCCGTCTTTCTGCAGGGCGAGAAGACGATCCAGCCGCTGCTGCGCCTGGGTGAGCCTGGCCTGGCTCTCCGTCAGCGAGGCGCCCTGCTGGGTGCGGACCAGTTCGGCGATGACGGCCCCGCGCGGCACATAGGCGCCATCCTCGAAATTGACCCGTGCAATGCGTTCCGTGACGGTCGAGTTCAGATCCGCCTGCTCGTTGGCAAAGGCGGTGCCGACCGCCTCGATGCGGTCCACCAGTTCCACCTCCTCGACATTGCCCACCAGCACCGGCGGGGCGCGACCGGCAGCGCCGCTCGGCCCGCCCCCGCCCGCCGCCTGGCCATTGCCGGCATCGCCCACGAGCGAGCATCCCGCCACGAGCGGAAAGGCAAGAAGGGCAGCCGCCAGAAGCGGAAGAAAAGTGCCACGGGTCAAGAAGGTTGCTCCGGTTCCGTCAAGGAATCACATGGTCAGATGGAGATCAACACTGCCTCTTGCAATGCAACATTCGTCAGGTTGCGGGCGCGGCGGTCAACCAATGTTCCGCCCCCCGGAGGCCGGAGCGTCGCACGGCATCGGCCGGCGCTTGCCCTTGCCCTGCCGCCTCCTGTATCTAGCCGCCGGCGATGAACAGCTTGTGACCCGCGCAACCGGAGAAACCGGCAACCGGGCTCGAGGTTCGGCTTCTGAGGGACTGATGGTGGAACTTGCAGCCCAGCGTGGGCAGGGCGAAGGTGACGAGGAAGGCGGCGGCACCGGCACGGGGGTCGTCACGCGCACCCGCGTCCAGACCAAGAAACCCTCGCTCTACAAGGTGCTGATGCTGAATGACGACTACACCCCGATGGAGTTCGTGGTGCATGTCTTGCAGCGTTTCTTCCGGATGTCTGTGGAGGATGCGACACGGGTGATGCTGCATGTGCACCAGCGCGGGGTCGGGGTGTGCGGCATTTTTACCTATGAGGTCGCCGAGACCAAAGTGACGCAGGTGATGGACTTTGCCAAGGAGCATCAGCACCCGTTGCAGTGCACGCTGGAGAAGGCCTGAGGCCCCCGTCAGTCTGAAGGGGTCTTGAATATATAAGACAAAGCTAATATCTCTGCTCGCGTCCGAACGGGAGAGAGTGCGATGTCTGAACCAGTGGCCGACCGGGCCCTCGATGCAGCGACACGGATCGTCACGGAGACGCTGGCCGGGGCGCGCCCGAGGCCCGCGATCCGCGCGTTTTTCGACGAGCCGACCAACACCATCTCCTATGTGGTGCACTGCCCGACGACGAAACGGGCCGCGATCATCGACAGCGTGCTGGATTTCGACCAGCCGTCGGGCCGGACCTCGACCGCCTCGGCGGAAGCAATCCTGACGCACGTGCGCGATGCGGGGCTGAGCGTGGACTGGCAGCTCGAGACCCACGCCCATGCCGACCATCTTTCCGCGGCCCCCTGGCTGCAGGAGCATGTGGGCGGCACGCTTGCGATCGGCCGCGACATCACGACCGTGCAGGAGGTGTTTGGCAAGGTCTTCAACATGGGGAGCGCGTTTGCGCGCGACGGATCGGACTTCGATCGGCTTTTCGCGGACGGAGACAGGTTCGCAATCGGTGATCTCGAGGCGATTGCCCTGCATGTGCCGGGCCATACGCCGGCGGACCTTGCCTATGTGATCGGCGATGTCGTGTTCGTCGGCGACACGCTGTTCATGCCCGACTATGGGACTGCGCGCGCGGATTTTCCGGGCGGCGATGCCCGAAGCCTCTATCGCTCGATCCGCCGGCTTTTGGCGCTGCCGCGCGAAACCCGGCTCTACATGTGCCACGATTACAAGGCGCCGGGCCGCGACACCTACATATGGGAGACGAGCGTCGGCCAGCAGCGGGACTGGAATGTGCATGTGAACGACAGCGTGTCGGAGGACGCGTTCGTGGAGATGCGCGAGGCGCGCGATGCCACGCTCGGCATGCCACGCCTGATCCTGCCATCCATCCAGGTCAATGTGCGCGGCGGCCACCTTCCGGAGCCGGAGGACAATGGCGTGCGCTACCTGAAGCTGGAAAAGGAGGAGGTGGTGGCCGAGCTGGCGGTAACCCCCAAGGTGCACCAGCCCTTTGGCTTCCTCCACGGGGGAGCCACGGTGGCCCTGGCGGAAAGCGTGGCCAGCGTGGGGGGGTTCCTCAACTGCCC
>JBKBXK010000123.1:0-6514 GCA_046314095.1 Thermaurantiacus sp.
GAGCATCGAACGTGGACAGGCGGCTTTCCGCAAATGTTCCGCCTGCCACACCATCGAGGCGGGCGGAGCAAACGGCATCGGGCCCAATCTCTGGGGCATCATGAAGGAGCGGCATGCCCAGCGGGCCGGATTCAATTATTCGGCCGCCATGCGCGAAACAGCCGACAAGATCTGGGATTGGGATGCCATGAACGAATGGCTGAAAAACCCGCGTTCCTACATCTCCGGGACTTCGATGGCGTTTGCCGGGATCAGCCGCGCCCAGGAACGTGCTGACCTCCTCCTCTACATGGCGAGCATGGATCCGAACCCGCCCACGCCGCCACCCCCGCCGGCCGAGGAAGCACCTGCGGAGGACAGTGATCCGCCCGCCGGGGAATCCGCCGAAGAAGCGGGCGCCGACGCCTGAACCCGAAGGCGCGCCCGCTCAGGCTCCGGCGCAGGCGATCGCCCAGGCTTCCTCCGCAGTCTCGACCAGGTGGAACAGGTCGAGGTCGCCCGGGCTGATGACCCCTTCCTCCACCAGCGTTTCGAAACTGACGACGCGGCTCCAGAAATCCCGGCCGAACAGCAGGATGGGCACCGGGTCCATCTTCTGCGTCTGCACCAGTGTCAGCAGCTCGAACAGCTCGTCGAAGGTGCCGAAGCCGCCGGGAAAGACCGCCACCGCGCGCGCGCGCATCAGGAAATGCATCTTCCTCAGCGCGAAGTAGTGAAACTGGAAGCTGAGGCCCGGGGTCACATAGGAGTTTGGCACCTGCTCATGCGGGAGGACCACATTCAGCCCGATCGAAGGCGCGCCGGCCTCGAATGCTCCGCGATTGGCAGCTTCCATGATGGATGGCCCGCCGCCCGAGCAGACCACATAGTCGCGTCCGCTGGCGCCGCAGGGCGTGCAGGACGCGAGATAGGCCAGCTTGCGAGCTTCCTCGTAATAGCGGGATTTCGCCGCCAGACGCTCCGCGGTCCGGCGGCCTGCCTCCGTGGTTGCGGCGGCGTGGAGTGCCTCGACCTGTTCGGGCGCCGGAATCCGCGCCGACCCATAGAAAACGAAGGTGGAGGCAATGCCTGCCTCCGCCAGCATCAACTCCGGCTTCAGCAACTCCAGCTGAAAGCGCACGGGCCGCAGATCGTCGCGCAGCAGGAACTCGAGATCCTGAAACGCGAGCCGATAGGCCGGGTGCGCCGTCTGCGGCGTCGGGGTGGGCTGGGCGGCAAGCGGCGCCTCCTCCTTGGCGGGATGAAACACGCGACGGGCACCCGGCCCGTCTGGCTGCGGCACAGTCGGGGTCACGGCCTTGGGATGTTCGTTCATTGCACCGGCATAGACGGCCAACCGCCTCGCGGATAGCGGCTTGACGGCCGCGCCCCCCACCGCCATTGCGGCCTCGGGCCACGCCGTCCCAACGCGGCGCGCGCTCTCTGCAAGGAGAGACTGACATGACTGCCACTGCCCCCGCGCCTTGCGGCGCGCCCTCGCCATCGACAACAGAAAAGCCGCTGGTCCGCCCGGCGCGGCCGCATTTTTCCTCGGGCCCATGTGCCAAGCGGCCGGGATATGCCCTCGCAGCCCTGCCGACGGACGCACTTGGCCGCTCGCACCGCTCGAAGATCGGCAAGGCCCGGCTTGGCGCCGCGATCGCGCAAACCCGCCGGCTCCTGCACGTGCCCGAGGACTACCGGATCGGTATCGTGCCGGCCTCGGACACCGGGGCCTATGAAATGGCGATGTGGACGATGCTCGGCGCCCGCCCGGTGACCGCGCTTGCCTGGGAGAGCTTCGGCGAGGGATGGGTCACGGACGCCGTCAAGCAGCTGAAGCTCGATCCCGTGGTGTTGCGGGCGGATTATGGAGAGCTGCCCGATCTGGCGGCCGTCGATTTCACGCATGACCTCCTGTTCACATGGAACGGCACGACCTCGGGCGTGCGCGTGCCCGACGGCGACTGGATACCCGATACGCGCGAGGGCCTCACCCTGTGCGATGCCACCTCGGCCGCCTTTGCCCAGCCGCTCCCGTTCGCGAAGCTCGATGTCGTCACCTTCTCCTGGCAGAAGGTGCTTGGCGGCGAGGGCGCCCACGGCGTGCTGATCCTTTCCCCCCGCGCGGTCGCCCGGCTGGAATCGCACAGCCCGCCGTGGCCACTTCCCAAGATTTTTCGGCTGGTGAAAGGCGGCAAGCTTATCGAAGGCATTTTCGCAGGCGAGACCATCAACACGCCCTCGATGCTGTGCGTCGAGGATTATCTCGATGCGCTGGGCTGGGCGGAATCGGTCGGCGGCCTCGCGGCGCTCCACGCGCGGGCCGATGCCAACTTCGCCGCGCTCGACCGGTGGGTGGCCGCGACGCCCTGGGTGCAGCATCTGGCAAGGCGCCCGGAGACACGGTCGAACACCAGCGTGTGCCTCTCCATTGAAGGCCCGCCGGAGCTGCCGAAGCGAATGGCCGCGCTGCTCGACGCCGAGGGCGTTGCATTCGATATCGGCGCCTATCGCGATGCCCCGCCGGGGCTGCGCATCTGGTGCGGAGCAACTGTCGATACCGCCGACATTGCCGCACTCACACCGTGGCTCGACTGGGCCTTCCACACCGCACAGGAGGGCTGAGCCATGCCAAGAACACACGCGCCGCGCGTGCTGATTTCCGACAGGATGAGCCCGCGCGCAGCCGAGATCTTCCGCGCCCGCGGCGTTGAGGTGGATGAAAAGCCAGGCCTGTCCAAGGAGGATCTGGCCGCGATCATCGGCGACTATGATGGGCTCGCTATCCGCTCGTCGACCAAGGTCACGCCGTCGCTTCTGGAGCATGCGACGCGCCTGAAAGTGATCGGGCGCGCGGGTATCGGAGTTGACAATGTGGACGTGGCCGCGGCCTCGGCGCGCGGTGTGGTGGTGATGAACACACCGTTCGGCAATTCCATCACGACGGCCGAACATGCGATTGCGCTGATGTTCGCGCTCGCCCGCCAACTGCCCGAGGCCGACGCCTCCACCCAGGCCGGCAAGTGGGAAAAGAACCGCTTCATGGGCATCGAGCTTTTCAACAAGACCCTCGGCCTGATCGGTTGCGGCAATATCGGCTCGATCGTCGCCAACAGGGCGCTTGGCCTCGGCATGAAGGTGGTGGCATTCGATCCCTTCCTGACGCCGGAACGGGCGACCGAAATCGGCGTCGAGAAGGCAACGCTCGACGAGCTGCTCGCGCGCGCCGATTTCATTTCGCTGCACACGCCGCTTACCGATTCGACCCGCAACATCCTTTCGCGCGAGAATCTGCTGAAGACGCGCAAGGGGGTGCGGATCATCAACTGCGCACGCGGCGGGCTGGTCGACGAGGCGGCGCTCAAGGATGTGCTGGAATCCGGCCATGTGGCTGGCGCCGCGCTCGACGTGTTCGCCGAGGAGCCGGCCAAGGCCTCACCCTTGTTCGGCACGCCCGGCTTCATTTCCACCCCGCACCTTGGCGCCTCGACCGAGGAGGCGCAGGTGAATGTCGCCATCCAGGTCGCCGAACAGATGGCCGACTTTCTCCTGACCGGCGCCGTGCAGAATGCGCTCAACATGCCTTCGCTCACTGCCGAGGAAGCACCGCGCGTGAAGCCCTACATGACGCTGGCAGGCCATCTCGGCGCGCTTCTTGGCCAGCTCGAGACCAGCGAAATCCGCGAAGTGCGGGTGGAGGCAGAGGGCGCCGCCGCCGAGCTCAACATCAAGCCGCTGACGGCCGCCGTGCTGGCCGGGCTGATGCGCCCGTTCTCCGACAGTGTGAACATGGTCAATGCGCCGTTCTTGGCACGCGAGCGAAACATCGCGATTTCCGAGGTCCGGCACGATCGCGACACCGACTACCAGACGCTCCTGCGGGTGACGGTGGCAACGCCGGAGGGCGAACGTTCGGTCGCCGGAACGCTGTTCGGCGCGGCCACCCCGCGGCTGGTCGAGATGTTCGGCATCAATGTGGAGGCCGATTTCGCGCCGCGGATGCTGTTCATCGTCAACGAGGACAAGCCAGGCTTCATCGGCCGTCTCGGCACCCGGCTCGGCGAGGCCGGAGTCAACATCGGCACCTTCCACCTGGGCCGGCGCGTATCCGGCGGCCAGGCCATTCTTCTCCTTTCGGTGGACCAGCCGATCGACGAGCCCCTGCTGTGGGACATCTGCCGGCTTCCGGGCGTCAAGACCGTGAAGTCGCTGCTGTTCGCCTGAAGGGCACGCGTCATCCGCAATCCGCTTCCTCCGGGGTTCCGTGACCGCCTGCCGCCGGAGGCGGAGGCGCTGGCCGTGCTGCTTCGCACCGTTGTCGATGTTGCCGCTGCGCACGGATACCAGCGGGTGCAGCCGCCGCTGGTGGAGCATGAAGCGGAGCTTTCGGTCTCCCTCGGGGGATGCGGAGGGCATTTGCTGCGCGCCGCCGACCCGCTCACCGGGGCGGCGCTCGCCCTTCGCCCAGACATCACCGCCCAGGTTGCGCGGATTGCTGCAACACGTCTGGCCAGCGCACCCCGGCCGCTGCGCCTTGCCTATGGCGGACCGGTGGTGCGCGGACGTGGCACCCAGCTCGAACCGGCTCGCGAACTGGTGCAGGCCGGCGCGGAACTGGTCGGAAGCGACGGGGAGGCAGCGCTCCGCGAGATTCTCTCGGTTGCAATCGAGGCGCTGACCTCCGCTGGTGTCGAATCGCTTTCGGTCGATCTCACCTTGCCCGATCTGGTCGCGGAACTGGCCCGAACCACCTGGCCGGTGGCGGATGTGGAATCGGTTGCGCGTGCGCTCGATGCGAAAGATGCCGGCGCGCTTCTGAGCCTGGGCGCAGCCGACTATGCAATCCTTCTCGAAGCCGCGGGTCCGGCTGACTCGGCCCTCGCCCGGCTCGACGCCGCAGGGCCTGCGCTTGCACCCGCGCTTGCCCGGCTTCGCCCGCTGGTCGATGCGCTTCGTGGCGTGCGGGTCACCATCGACCCGACCGAGCGGCACGGCTTCGAATATCAGTCGCTCGGCTTTTCGCTGTTCGGAACGGTCGCAGGCCAGCCGTTGCGCGGCGAGATCGGGCGCGGCGGCGCCTATCGGGTCCGCCACCCGGCCCGCAGCCCGGAACCGGCCTGCGGTTTCTCGCTCTATCTCGATCCACTGATCGACGCCGGGCTCGGGCAGGCCATCAGCCGTCGCGTGTTTGTCGGTGCTGGCGCATCGCCCGAAGCAGCGGCCCGGCTTCGCGCAGACGGCTGGGTCACCGTTGCTGCGCTGTCAGACCAAGCGCCGCCCGCCGGCTGCACCCACATTCTCGACGGCGACACCCCGCGCCCGCTAGGGGCCTGAGCCATGGCGAATGTTGTGGTGATCGGCGCCCAGTGGGGGGATGAGGGCAAGGGAAAGATCGTCGACTGGCTCTCGGCCCGTGCCGATCTCGTGGTCCGCTTCCAGGGCGGGCACAATGCCGGTCACACGCTTGTGGTTGGCAATCAGACCTACAAGCTCTCGCTGCTTCCCTCGGGAATCGTGCGCGGCACGCTGTCGGTCATCGGCAACGGTGTCGTGCTCGACCCATGGGCGCTGGTGCAGGAGATCAGCCGGCTTGGCGAACAGGGCATCGAGATCACGCCGGACCGGCTGCAGATTGCCGAGACCTGTCCGCTGATCCTTCCGTTTCACCGCGATCTCGATGCCCTGCGGGAAGATGCAAGCGGCGCTGGCCGCATTGGCACCACGCGGCGGGGAATCGGCCCGGCCTATGAGGACAAGGTCGGGCGTCGGGCGCTGCGCGTCTGCGACCTGGCCGATCTCGCGGCCGCCGGTCCCCAGATTGACCGCCTCCTGGCGCACCACAATGCGCTGCGGGCCGGCTTTGGCGTCGAGGCCGTCGATCGCAGCGCACTGATGGCGGAACTGTCCGGGATCGCACCGGCCATCCTGCCCTTCGCTGCCCCGGTCTGGGCAACGCTTTCCAGGCACCGCCGGCAGCGCGCGCGCATCCTCTTCGAGGGCGCGCAGGGCGTGCTTCTGGATGTCGACCATGGCACCTACCCGTTCGTCACCTCGTCCAACACGGTGGCGGGGACGGCGGCGGCCGGGGCGGGGATCGGCCCGGGCGCGCTGTCCTACGTGCTCGGCATCGTGAAGGCCTACACGACGCGGGTGGGCTCGGGGCCCTTCCCGACCGAGCTCGATGATGCAGTCGGCCAGCGGCTGGGCGAGCGCGGCCGCGAGTTCGGAACCGTCACCGGCCGCCGCCGCCGGTGCGGCTGGTTCGACGCCGCGCTGGTGCGGCAGAGCGTGCAGATGGCAGGGGTCGACGGCATCGCGCTGACCAAGCTGGACGTGCTCGACGGCTTTGACGAGCTTCTGGTCTGCACCGGCTATGACGTCGATGGCGAGCAGCTTGATCATCTGCCAGCCTCAGCTGCGCGCCAGGCGGCGGCCCGTCCTGTCTACGAGCGCATGGAAGGCTGGCAGGAGTCGACGGCCGGGGCGCGCTCCTGGGCCGATCTGCCTGCCAATGCGATCAAATATGTGAAAC
>JBKBXK010000124.1:0-6509 GCA_046314095.1 Thermaurantiacus sp.
ACATCGGCTCGGCCACCGCCGGGGCGGGCGGCACCACGGTGGTGAACACGCCCACCGTCACCTTCGCCAATGCCGTCACGCAGGTCGGAATGCCCCAGGCCAACCTGACCGCGCAACTGCTCGGCCTCGGCGGGGCGACGGCTGACAGCTACAACCGTCTGTCGGTCAACACGCCTGCGGTCCTACTGAACAACGCAGGCGCTGGCATCGAGGCGACCGTCAACAAGGCCGTTCCTGCCAATGACGGGGCCTTCGCCTTCAAGACCGGGTTTTCGGCTCGGGCGCTGATCGGCCTCCTCGGCAACGACGATTTCAGCTTCAAGGTCAGCCCGGACGGATCGACCTTTTACGACGCGATCAGGATCGACCGCACCAGCGGTCAGGTAGAACTGCCGCAGCCGACGGTCCTGCCGGGGCTTGCCGCAGCGCCGTCGCCACCACCAGCAGGGAAGGCGACCCTCTATGCCCGCAACCGCGCAGGCGCCCCGTGGATCGATGTGATGCGCCCCTCCGGACGGGATTTCCCGCTCCAACCCCATTTCGGGGTGAACCGCATCGCCAACTGGTCTCCCTCCGTCAGCACCACGATCACGACCGAGGGGCTGCCGATCACCTCGGTCGGCACCGTGTCGCACCCGACGCTGGCCGCCACGAACCTCGCGGCCAGCATGCGCCGCTGGCGTCTGACCTCGGCGGCGGTGGCGGACTCGGTCGCCGACCAGCGTTCCGCAGGTTGGGCCTGCTGGCGCGGCAACGCGGCGGGCCTCGGCGGCTGGACCTTCGTCACGCGGATTTCGCTGACGACCCTGCAGGCAACCGGCATGAGCTTCTTCGGCCTCTACGGCTCGACGGCCGCGCTGGCCACCACCCTGACGCTGGCCGCCGTCCTCAACTGCATCGGGATCGGCTTCCAGCGCGGGACGCACACCCGTTGGCAACTGGTCGCGAACGACAGCACCGGGGCGCCCACCCTGACGGACATGGGCGCGTCCTTCGCCATCGCAACGGGCGGGGTGCTGACCCTTTTCATTGCCGCAGCACCGAATGGGTCATCCGTCTGGGTGCGCGTCGTCGACGAGGTTTCCGGCGCGGTCTTCGAGCAGGAGATCACCGCCGATCTGCCCGCTGCCACGCAATTCCTGTCGCCGCGCCTCTTCCTGAACACCGGCGCGACAGCCGCCGCCGTCGCCTACGACTGCGCTGGGCTCTACCTCGAGACGGATTACTGAGGGAACTGCAAATGCCCAGCCACACATCACGGATAGTGGATGAGTAGGATCAGGGAGCGGTTCGGCGATCCGTTGAACCGAGGAATGCGCGGGCCTTTGGGGACCACTAAATCACGGGATCACCACCGAGCTGACCATCCTCATCAGCAGAAACATATCTCCGATCGGCATTGTCTTCGCGATCCATGCGCGGCTCGACGACCAGAAAGCGGGGCCAGCGGTGATCGGAAGGATCCTCATCAATGGCCCCGCGCGTAAGGAGCTGGGCCTGATCCGCGTTGCCAAAACGAACCTGCTGTTCCTACTGAGGACGCGCCGCGCGGGCGAACTTTCCGGGCACGCTGCCGAACGGCTTGACGCCAGAGAGAGAACCGCTGCCGTCCCACGCCAGATGCCAAAAGCCACCGCCCGCCGCCCTTATGATCACGAGGCCTTTGCGCAGCGCCTGCGCGATGGACAGTTCTGACGCACGCGTCCTGCGCGTCCGTTTTCGATTGCACGCGCGAGAAACAGGCTCGAGCGGCCGACGAGGTCGAGACGCTGCTGGAAGATGCCGTCATCGTCCGGATGCTTGGCCATTACAATGTCCCGAGCTACCACGCACGCGCTTGCCGATGGAAGCCGGGCCGGGTAGCCCCCCAAAGGATGCGCCCGGCTCGGTTCACGGATTCGGGCTTTGAAAGGACTACAAGATTCCGTAAGCATCAGACTGTTGGTGCCGCGGCGACGATGACCGCCCACGATCATCCGGCAATTTTCGGAACCGACGTCAACGGTAAGGTGACCATCTGCGCCTGCAATGTCTCAGGCGAACCAAATGGGAAGGATCGAAAGCAACAACAGAGCTGCCAAGGCGATGTTCAGCATCCTCCACTGCCGCGAAGTCGACAGGAGCCTTACGAGGACTGCGCCACCAGCACACCAAAGGAAGAGAGAAAGCATGCCGAATCCCAGAAAGGCTGGCGCGAGAATTGCCGCAAGCCGACCGGGGGTTTCAGCCAGGCCGCTGAATGCTGCCACAACCCCGAGCGACAAAGACCATGCCTTTGGATTGAGCCAGATCAGAAGCAGTCCGTTGCCGAATGCCAGAGGTTGGTCACCCGCCCCGTTGGCCGCCCCCGGAGCGCCGCTGCGGGCGATTTTCCAGGCGAGCCAGGTGAAATAGATGGTTCCCGATACCGCCAAAGCGAGTTGCATCTGCGGAAAAGCCGACAGGAGGCTTCCGAGACCAAGGGCGCAAGACACGGCCATGGCAGCCATCCCCGAAGCCATGCCGATGAGCAGGGGGATGCTTCTTCGGATGCCGTGCGTCATGCCCGAAGCGGTTGCAAGGGCTGTCGCTCCTCCGGGTGTCAGTGTCACGACGGCCATGAAGGCGAGGAATGACCAGACCAGTTCCATTCATAACCTCCTCGCCAACTGGATCGACCGGCCGGCCATGCAACGAGTCTCCTATTGCGAACCTCTTGGGAATCTCATCGGGAACGTCGGGTGACGGCTATGTTCCCGTGTAGACGGGAGGACGCCGATCGATCCATGCCGACAGGCCCTCGCGGATGTCATGGGTGGCAGCCATGCGCGCGAATTGTTCGCTTTCATTGAGCAGTCCCTCGGCGATGCTCATGTTCAGCCCCCGTGTGACTGCCGTGATGATTGAAGCTGCTGCCAGCGGTGAATGGCGCATGATCCGCCGAGCAAGCTGCCGCGCCTCTTCCAGAAGATAGTCATGCGGGACAACCGCATTGATCAATCCTAGCTGAAGCGCGTGGTCAGGGCCGAATGGTTCGCCCGTCAGCAGCAGTTCAAGTGCGCGCTTGCGGCCCGCGAGCCGCGGCAGCCGCTGTGTCCCCCCGAACGTCGGCGGGATGCCTATGGCGATTTCAGGCTTGGCGAACATTGCCCTGTCGCTTGCCACCGCAAGATGAGCGGCCTCCGTGATCTCGCACCCTCCCCCGTAGGCGAGGCCATTGACGGCAACGATGACCGGCTTCGGAAAGGCTTCGATGCGCGCCGTGAGCGTCTGGCCACGACGGACAAAATCCTTCTGGGCGACCGCCGGGCCGGCCCGCACGCTCGCGTAGAACTCCGGAATATCGGCGCCCGCCGAGAAAGCCTTGTCTCCGGCCCCCGTCAGAATGATCACTCGGACGGTTTGGTCCACCTCGATCCGGTCCAGCCGCATCAGCAACACATCGGCCAACTCGTAGTTGATCGCGTTCAGCTTCTCGGGCCGATTGAGGGTCAATGTGGCGATGCCTGCCTGGACTTCGTACAAGATCGTTTCGGACATGGCGTTGTCTCCGGATTGTCCTGATGCGGGATTGTCTTCCGATTGGAGCGGACAGGAGCGCTGCCAGCTCCGTGTCGGGTTGCTCTCGGTCCGATCCTTCTGCCCGCGATTTTCTTCGGGCATCAATCGCTGCCCAACTCGTCTGCGAGGCGGGCAGTGATCGTTCTCATGACGTGCGGCTGCGTGCGATCGACCCCATAGACCGATCCCGGGAAATCGAGGCGCCGCTGCACTTCCCAGATTTCCTCGTGCCGATCCGGCGGCAGGAGCCTCGCAGGATCACCGACGGCCACCCACGCGATGGGCACGGTCGCTCCCGGTTCGAGCCTGGTCGAAAGATGGACGACCGCGTTGATCCTGACTTCGGAACCCTCGCCGATGCGGGCACCGTGGAACACGGAGGCTCCTGTCGCGATGAACACCTCATCGGCAATTTCGGCGCCGACGACGTGCGCATGCGGCCCGATCAGGCAGTGATCTCCGATGCTGCAGTCGTGACGTGCCGTCGCACGGATCACGGCATTCTCGAGCACGATGCAGTTGCGCCCCAGTCGAATGGCGCCACCGGCCTCTGCGACAATGCGCACGCCCGGCATGATGCGACAGCCCGGCCCGATGGTCACGTTTCCGATTACACTGCTATCCGGTGCGATCCAGGCTTCGGCCGAAATGCTCGACACGCCGCTCTCCGTTCTCATGCTCACTGTCATCTCCCGCAAGCGACTTGGGCAGCGTCGGCGATCACTTTTTCGCCCCCGCCTTCGGCTCGGCGATGGCCGCGTGGTCGACAAGGTTCCACGGCATGTCGCGGTTCCGGTAGATTCGCTTGCCGAGCCGCGGATAGTCGCCGACATCGTGCGCAAGCCGCTCGCCGACGACGAGACAGCGCAAGGTCCGGGTTCCGGTGTTCCGGATCGAATGCGCGAGTCCTCCCTTGCGGTAGCCCAGAAAATCACCGGCCTTGACCGGGAATTCCCGGTCGCCGATGAACGCTGTCGCCTCGCCTGACAGAATGTACACGCACTCATCCTCATGATGGTGAAGGTGATGCTCGGTGGTGTCGTATCCGGGTTCCACCTCGATCAGGTGAAACCCGAATCCGGTCAATCCGGTGAGATCGCCAAGGGATTTGTTGACGCGCACGGCATTGGGGTTCAGGAAGTGGGTCTTCCGAAGCCCCTCCATCGCCTCGATGTCTTCGGATGAGATGAGGTAGACGTCATTTGTCATTGCTGCACCCTCGCCTATCGGCCGTAGACAGCCACAACGCTGGCCTTGGCCAGCGCGGCCGTGTTCGCAAAGTAGCCCACCATCGCAGCCGACGCGGACGCGTTGATCGGCAGGTGCTCCATGGGCATGGCATAGACGGTGAAGACATAGCGATGCGTGCTGCCTTCGGGGGGACACGCACCGTCGTAGCGGTTCATGGAGAAGTCGTTGCGGGCGAGAACGGAGCCACTCGGCATCGCGTGATCCGAACCACCTGCGCCTTCCGCCAGGCCCGCCACACTTGGCGGAATGTCGAAGGCCATCCAGTGCCAGAAGCCGGACCCTGTCGGGGCGTCCGGGTCATAAGCGCTGACGATGAAGCTCTTCGTCTCTGGCGGTGCGCCGGTCCAGATCATTTCCGGAGACTGGTTCAAGCCGTCGCAGCCATAGCCGGACGCGACGTGGCTGATCTGGAGTGCCCCACGCTTCACATCCGGCAGGTCAAGCTGCATTTCGGCCCGGAGAGAACCGGCCTGAACGACATATGCGGCAAGGACAAACGTGAGGAGTGGGCGCGTGCGCGGCATGGCTTTTCCTTTTGCTGTGCCGCTTCAAGTTACCTTTCTCTGCTTGCCATCGTGGTGCCGCGCAGATCGGACACGGTGCTGTTTCGATCATTGTGGCCCCGGTCGGATCTGCCCGCCCCGGGTTCAAGCCGGCACGTGCACGTCGCTCAGGGGCGCACACCGGCTGCAGGAGAGCCGGTGTGCTCGCCGACGGCAGCCGGGACTTGCCTCGCTGTCACCTGGCATCCGGTCTCACGAGTCTGTGGTCGCCGACCCGGATCGATGATGGAGACAGGCCAAACCGCTTCCGGAACCGGATGGCAAACCTGGACGGACTGGCATATCCGACATCGAGGGCGATCCTGTTCACAGGCAGGTCCGTGGTCTGCAACACTCCCAGTGCAGTCGACATCCGGACGTCGGAAAGCAGCTCTCTGAAGCTCGTGCCTTCGGCTGCCAGATGGCGACGGAGGGTCGGTTCGCTCACGGCCAGTGCCCTGGCCGCATCGGCAGCATGCCATTCCCGACCCGTGTCGGCAGAGAAGAGAACGCGCAGGCGGTCTTTCAACGTTATGGGTCGGGAGCTGCCGAAGCCGATGCCTTCCTCTGCGAGCCACAACAGGACTTCGCGCACAGCTTGCGCCTTCAGTCGATCAGGCACCTGGCGGTCTCGGGCATAGGCGGCCGCCCGGTCGAATGCGGAAAGCGCCCGTCCACGTGAAGTGACCCGCATCGGGTTCCCGTCCATTCCCGTCTCTTGGCGCACGCTCTGCACGATGTCGTCCGGAAAGATCAGCAGTTGCGCGGTATAGGGTTCGTCTGCGGTGGGGCGGTTTTCGATGGTCATCGAGACCCTCGGCGGCATGACGGCAAGGCTTCCTGCCGCGATCTCGATGGCGCCGAGTTCGCGCTCAAGACGTTTCAGCCCGGTCCAAACCCGGATGAGAGCGCTATGGTCACTAGTGACGGCTCTGAACGTCGCTATGCCGAACTGCCTGATCTGGAGGGTTACGAAGTTTTCCATACGGGTTTCGTATCATGCTGATCGGTTGTCAGCGAGATCAGGCACTGCACAGCAAGAAGCCCTCGAGTTCAAGCTGGCGATGCAGTGAACCGGAATGCACGCTGCTGAAAGTTGTCCGCCGCTGCATGCGGATGCCCGCTTATGCGTGTTGGTGCGGTTTTTCTGGTGCCGAGTTGATGTGGCGTTGATGT
>JBKBXK010000125.1:0-6505 GCA_046314095.1 Thermaurantiacus sp.
GAGTTCGACGCCGGCGGGCTGACATACAGCCAGCTGATGGCCAATCTTGACATCAGTCGGGATATCACCCTTGGCGGGCTTGACCGCATGACCTTCTCCTTCGGGGCGGAGTGGCGTCGCGAGACCTACCAGCTGCGCGCGGGCGAGCCCGACAGCTTCCGCGCTGGGCCTGCCAGGGTCGGAGACAACAACCCCTTCATCACCGGCGCCGGCGCGCTTGCCTTCGCCGCCCCGGGCAGCCAGGTCTTCCCCGGCTTCCAGCCGACGATCGGAGGCGTCGACGTGACGCGCCGGAATTCGCGCGAGAATGTGTCGCTCTATGCGGAACTCGACGCCGACATCACCGACCGCTGGAACCTGCAACTGGCTGGCCGCTACGAGAATTATTCGGACTTTGGATCGAGCTGGAACGGCAAGGTTGCCACCCGGTTTGAGATCGTGGACGGCCTCGCCCTGCGCGGCAATGTCTCGACCGGCTTCCGTGCGCCTTCCTTGCAGCAGCAATTCTTTGCCGCCGCCGCCACCAACAACATCGGCGGCGTGCTGCTCGATACGGTGACGCTTCCGGTCGCCAACCCGGTCGCCCAGGCGCTTGGCTCCAGCCCTCTCAAGGCCGAAACCGCGCTCTCCTGGTCGGTTGGCGGCGTGTTCACGATGCTCCGCGGTCTCAATGTCACATTCGACTATTACCAGATCGAGATCGACGACCGGATCGTGCTCACCGACAATCTCGTGGCCAGCCGCGACGCGGTCGGCAACCCGACTGGCAACAACCCGGGCCGCGGCATCGCGGAAATCCTCAACGCCGCCGGCTTCACCAACATCTCGGCCGCGCGCTTCTTCTTCAACGGCATCGACACACGCACGCGCGGCTTCGATGCCGTTGCGACCTACCGGGTGGACCTCGGCGGCGCCGGCACGCTGGGGCTGACGGCTGGCTATAACTGGAACAAGGTGCAGATCACCGGCCGGCGCGACACGCCAGGCGATCTCGCCCAGGTGCCCGGCATCAACCTGTTCGGTCGGCTGGAATCGCTTCGCATCGAACGCGGACAACCACGGGACAAGATCAATCTTGGCGCGGACTGGGATTGGAACTGGTTCGGGGCGACGCTGCGCACCAACCGGTTCGGCGAGGTGCTGGCGCCCGGTGGGACCGCCTTTGCCGACGTTCTGCTGCGCCCCCGGTGGATCACCGACATGGAGGTCCGCATCCGCCCGCAGCAGGGGATCGCCAGCCGGTTCGAGCTTGCCTTTGGGGCGAACAACCTGTTCGATGAGTATCCAACGGCCGCGCCGACCGGACGGGGTGTCAACCCGGATACCGGGCAGCCCGCGAATTTCTCGGTCAACAACTACTTTCTCCCCTTCAGCAGCTTCTCCCCCTTCGGATTCAACGGTCGGTTCCTCTACGGCAGGCTCACCTACCGCTACTGAGGCCATGGCCACGGACGATCCGTTCGATCTGGAGCGGTTCGTCCGTGCCCAGGAGGGCATCTTCGAGGCGGCGATGTGCGAACTTCGCGCCGGCGCAAAGCGCAGCCACTGGATGTGGTTCGTTTTCCCCCAGGCGGCGGGGCTTGGCCAGAGCGACATGGCGCGTCTCTTCGCGATCCGCACCATCTCCGAGGCACAGGCCTATCTCTCCCACCCTCTTCTCGGGACCCGCTATCGACAGGCGGTCAACATTCTGAAGTGGTTGCCCGACATGATCGCGGCCGAAGCCGTCTTTGGCGCGGTCGACGCCATGAAGCTTCGCTCCAGCCTCACCCTCTTCGTCCTTGCCGCCCCGCACGAGCCGGACTTCGCAGGCGCGCTGGCCCGCCACTTTCCCGAGGGGCCCTGCCTGCGAACTCACTTCATTCTGGCGACGGCTCAGACCCCGCCCGTTTCCATAGGCCGGGAAAACTGTTAACGATGTTCTTGAGACTCGGGGAACCGGGCAGCCTCTTCGGTCGCAACCGCCGGTGTCGGGTGTTCGGCACAGCACAGGTCAGGGCTGGAGATTGGTTCCATGACAGATGAAGCTGAAATCGAGGAAATGAACGTGCGCGGCCGCGCCGTGCAGATTCATTTCGACCGCAAGGGCAGCCAGCGCATTGTGCGTGTGGCGCATCCGGGACGGCTTACCCACGACGATATCGCCCTCGTCAACAAGCATCTCGTTGACAAGGTGATCTTCGACCTGACCGGCTGTTCCTGCCTGTCAGGCACGATCGACGTCATATGGGAGAAGGGCTTCGACCGGGTGATCAACCTGCAGCTCGGCGCCGCCGCTCCGATGCGCTGACAGACATGCCCCGGCCGAGCGTGGGGCTGCTCTGGAACCCGGCATGCCCGCAGGTTCTGGATACTGCCCCCCAGCTTGTGGACTTCGTCGAGGTCGTGCCGGACAGGCTTTGGTACGACTTCGGCGAAGGCGCGCCAGAGCGATTTTTCCATGCATCGGCCGCGGTTGAGGCGCTCCGCCGCGTCGCCGAGCGCCATGCCATGCGGGGCCATGGCATCGGGCTTTCGTTGCCCAGCGCCATGCCGCTCGACGAGGCGGTCCTGGACCAGATGGACGGCGCGCACCGCACGCTCGGCTTCGCGGCCTTCTCTGAACATTTGTCGCTATTCCTGGTGCCGGGCTCCAGCGTGCCAAACGCCCAGGCCGGCCTTGGCCTGCCCGTGCTCCACGACGAGCAGACGCTGGACATCGTCGCGCAGAAGGTCCGCCGACTGCAGGCACTTCTGGGCATCCCCATCGCGCTTGAGAATGGCACGATCTTCACCGAAATGCCTGATCCGCCCATGACAGAGCCGGCATTTCTCAACCGCCTCCATGCCGAGACCGGCTGCAACGCGCTTCTTGACCTGCACAATCTGCACGCCAATGTCCTCAATCTCGGCTGGTCAGCGGATGCCTGGCTAGAGGAAGTCAACCCCGCGATCGTAACCGAGATCCATGTTGCCGGCGGCGACTGGCTGCATGGTGTCTACACGGACAGTCATTCGAACCGTTCACCCGGGCCGGTTCAGCAGTTGCTTGAAGGATGGGCCCCGCGCTTCCCCAACCTGGAGGCCATCACGTTCGAATACCATGAAAGCTACCACCGCCGCATCGGAACCGCGGGCGTGGTCGCTGAACTGGAATGGATGCATGCAGTCGCCGAGCGCTGCGCCACTTTCGCGGCATGAGCCTCGTTACGTTCCAGACATGGCTTGCAAGGCTGACCGCCAGCCCGGAGCTGGTGCGCGCAGTGAGGGCCGATCCGGACCTGCTCGACGATCCGGACCTTTCCAAGCTGGAGCGAACGCGGCTCGCCCGCATCGCCGGGAGCGAGGGCATGCGCGCCAACTGCATGATCTATCGGGCCAACCGGTTGGCGCCCCTGGCGCTCAACTGCCCGGAGACGCTCGAAGCGCTGGGCGATGCGCTGGAGACGCTTCTCGCGGAGTTCTGGGCGAGCGAGCCAGAAACCCATGTGAACTTTCTGATGGAAACGGACCGCTTCTGTTGCTGGCTGGCGGCGCGCCCCGAGGCACCTGCGTCCCTTGCCGCCGAACATGCGCAGGTCGCCGCCCGGCTGGAGGCGACGCTGGGCCTTGCCGGTCGCAGCGCCTGGCTCCCTGCCTGAAAACAGGCACGCCTCACAGGTCGATGTGGATGGCCTTCATCTCCAGATATTCGTCGAGCCCGTGGCGGGAGCCCTCGCGGCCCAACCCGCTTTCCTTCCAGCCGCCAAAGGGCGAGACCTCATTGGAAATGATGCCTGTGTTCACGCCGACGATTCCATATTCCAGGCCCTCTGCGATCCGAAAAATTCGGCCTGCGTCCTTCGCATAGAGATAGGCGGCCAGCCCGAATTCGGTGGCGTTTGCAGCCGCGATCGCCTCCTCCTCGGTGTCGAACCGGAAGACCGGGGCGAAAGGCCCGAATGTCTCTTCGCGGGCGACGGCCATCTGCGGGCCGACGCCGGAGACGACCGTGGGTTGGAAGAATGTGCCGCCCAGCGGGTGACGCTTTCCCCCCACCAGCAGCGTGCCCCCGCCGGCAAGCGCGTCGGCGATATGCGCTTCCACCTTCTCGACCGCTGCGGTATCGATCAGCGGGCCGATCTCGGTTCCCTCTGCCAGCCCGTCGCCGACCCTCAGGTCGGCCACCCGCGCTGCCAGCCGGGAGACGAAGGCCTCGTAGATGCCCGACTGGGCATAGATGCGGTTGGCGCACACGCAGGTCTGGCCGGCATTCCGAAACTTGGACGCAATCGCCCCTTCGACGGCGGCTTCGACATCCGCATCGTCCATCACGATAAAGGGCGCGTTGCCGCCAAGTTCGAGGCTCAGCCGCTGGATATGCCGGCTCGCGCTTGCCATCAGGCTCCGCCCCACCTCGGTCGAGCCGGTGAAGCTGAGTTTCCGGATGCGCTGGTCGGAGGTGAAGGCTTCGGCGATTTCTCGGGCCGGGCCGGTGACGATCGAAAGAAGCGCCAACGGGATGCCGGCTTCCTCTGCAAGAACAGCGAGAGCAATCGCCGAGAAGGGGGTGGCGGAGGCTGGCTTCACGATCATCGGGCATCCCGCAGCCAAGGCAGGCGCCGCCTTGCGGGTGATCATTGCCGCCGGGAAGTTCCAGGGCGTGATGGCGGCCGTTATCCCGACCGGCTGCCGCAACACGAGAAGCCGACGGCCTGGCACCGGCGATTGCAGCACCTCGCCGTCGGCGCGCTTTCCTTCCTCCGCGAACCATTCGATGAAGGAGGCCGCATAGGCGATCTCGCCGCGGCTTTCCTTCAGCGGCTTGCCCTGTTCAGCGGTCATGATGCGCGCCAGATCCTCCTGATGCGCCATGACGAGGTCGAACCATCGGCGCAGCAAGTTTGCACGCTCCTTGGCCGGGCGCGCAGCCCAGGCCGGGAAGGCGTCGCCTGCGGCCGAAACCGCCTCCGCCACCTGTTCGCGTCCGAGCCGCGGCACATGGCCGAGCGTGGCGCCGTTCGCCGGGTTGGAGACCACGATCGGATCTGTGCCCGGCTCCACCCAGCGGCCGGCCACGGGCACGGCCTGGCGTAGCAGCTCCGAGCGGGTGAGCGACAGGGCGGGGTGCGAAGGCGCATTCATGGGGCTGGTCTCCTCGCCCCATCTTTCGCGTCGGGAGGCTGCCGGGGCAAGTCCCGGCCGCCCCGTTCAGGCTGGAATCGCCGTCCTGCGCCGGCGAAGTGCCGCGCCCACAAGCCCGAATCCCGCAATCAGCATCGCCCAGGTCGCCGGCTCCGGGATCGGCGGCGCGCCATCCACCGGGCTACCGAACACGCGCAGCGGCATCGTCCAAGGGGAGACAAACCCCCAGTCGTTCAACACACCTTCGTTGATCACGAGAAGGCGCGTCGGCCCGGTGTCGTCCGGGTCGACAAGGTCGAAGCGGATCTGCCCGCCGAACGTCTGCCCCGGCTGGACACTGAACACCGCCCACCAGGTACCGGCGTCGAGTGTCCAGTCGAGACCGGTCGGCCCGGCCCAGCCAAGATCGGGGCCGGCAAGGGCTTCTATCATGAGCGGTTGGGTTGTGCCTGAAAGCATCTGCGTCACGCCGACGGTGAAGGTGCCGCCGTCCGGGCAACACACACCGGTCCCGAGGAAGGACTGGATGCCCGTGATCTGCGACGCTTGGGGAAGGGCGAAGCGGATGGCGACCATCTGGGTGAAGCCCGGCCGGTCGGTGATCGGAAATCCGGCTGCCTCCTCGCCCGGCGGTCCGGTGTCGATCAGCGTTGCGGCTGTAGTCGGCGCCGCCAGAGCAGAAGCGGCAACGGCGATGGTGAAGATCCGCATTCGCACTTGGCCCTCCCCGCGTCTGTGCGAGATGTTTATTGCTAATTCGCAATCTTCTGGCAAGGACGCAACATGCTGTGGTTGCGCTACTCGGCCGGCCGCCCCTCTCCGCTTGTCGTATTCGTCGCCGGCGCGATGCTCGTGCCTTCGGTGTCACCGCGTGGGCGGCTGGTGAAGCGAATGGCGATAAGCGCGATTTCATAGAGAAGGATCAAGGGTATCGCGAGAAGCAGCTGGGAACCCGGGTCGGGCGGAGTGAACACCGCTGCAATCACGAAGGCGCCGACGATGAAATAGCGGCGACCCTTCTTCAGCGTCTCCAGTCTGACCACGCCTGCCTTTTCCAGGAGCATCATGAGCACCGGAAGCAGGAACGCGAGCCCGAAGGCGAACAGGAACTGCATCACGAAGGTTAGATAGGCGCCGACCGAGGGCAGTGCCTGCTGCTGGATGCCGCCGAGATCGCCCTGGAAGCTGAGGAGAAAGGTGAGTGCGACCGGAATGGCGATGAAATAGGCCACCATCGCACCGGTCGCGAACAGGAACGGCGTGGCGATAAGAAAGGGCAGGAGCGCCTTCTTCTCGTTACGATAAAGGCCCGGCGCCACGAATTGCCAAAGCTGGTTGGCGATCACCGGGAAGGCGATCATCAATGCGCCGAAAAAGGCCACGCGCACCTGCACGAAGAAAG
>JBKBXK010000126.1:0-6481 GCA_046314095.1 Thermaurantiacus sp.
CAGCCAAGTTCTACCCGACCCTGCCGGACGCAGCGGTTGCAGCGCTTCCCATCGCCGACCTGCTCGCGCCGCGCGGCGTCCTGTTCCTGTGGGCAACGTCCCCGCGGCTCGATGCGGCCCTTGCGTGTCTGGAAAGTTGGGGGCTGCACTACCGGGGCGTCGCGTTCCTCTGGGTCAAGACCCGGGGCGATGGCCAGCCCATTGGCGCGCAGGGGATCCGCCCCTCCATCGTGAAGCCAGTTGCTGAGTTCGTGATTGCCGCGAGCCGGATCCGCCGGGGTCGGCCGATGCCGCTGGGTGACGAGAGCGTGGCGCAGGTGGTGATGGCCCCGCGCCGGGAGCACAGCCGCAAGCCCGATGAGGTCGCGGCCCGCATCGAGCGTCTCTATCCGGACGCACGCCGGCTGGAGTTGTTTTCGCGCACGACCCGCCCGGGCTGGGAGGTGTGGGGAGACGAAACCGGGCGCTTCAGCGAGACGTGATGTCGTCTTTCGCTGCGACTCCCCATTCCATCCAGCCGGCGAAGCGCGGTGTCCGCCGCGCATAGCCCTTGTCGCCCTCCAGAACCCGAAATCCGGCCGCCTCGATCCCGGCGGTGACCGGGCGGGTGAGGTGGCAGCCACCGGCAATCCGCTTCCACACCGGTTCGATCCGATGCTGGGCTTTGGCAACGTCCGCGTCGGGACTGAGCCCATGCTCGACGAACAGGAGCCGCCCGTCGGGCTTCAGCACCCGTCGCGCCTCGGCCAGCGCACTGGCCGGGTCCGTCACCGAGCAGAGCGTGAAGGTGGTCACAACCGTATCGAAGCTTGCGTCAGGAAAAGGCAGCACCTCTGCGACCCCCTCGTGCACGCGTACCGGAATCGGCAGGTCGCGGGCCTTCTCGCGCGTGGCACGGGCCAGGGAGGGATGCGGGTCGATCCCAACCACGACGGGCACGGCTTCCGGGTCATAGAGCGGCAGGTTGATGCCGCCGCCGCATCCGAGCTCCAGTGTGCGGCCACGCGCGCCTGGCACAACCAGCGCCCGACGTTTCATGATTTCGCCCTGGCTGCACGCAAAGCGGATCAGCACCGGCACAACGAAGCGATCCCAAGGGTTCATGATCCGCTCCTGCGCAAGCGACGTGGCTGCGGCAAGCCCCTTGCCTCCCCGGCGCTCCGGCGGCACCAGTGGCGCCATGAAGCTGATCCTGCTTGCCGCCCTGTTCATTGCCGCCTGCGCTGATGCCCAGCCAGCGCCACCGCCCGACGGATCACCCACCGTGGCCGAGACGCCGGATGAGCGCGCGCGGCGCATCCTGTCCGAAGTGCCGCTTGCGGACGGCCACAATGACTGGGCGATCAGCCTCCGCATGGGCCTTGGATATGAAGGGGCGCTGCGGGCCGACCTCGCAGCCGATCCCGCGGATCGAACGCCCCCCGGGCATACGACGATTCCGTGGCTCCGCGAGGGCCAGGTGGGCCTACAACTGTGGTCTGCCTATGTGTCGATGAACCTGTCTCCCGAAGATGCGGTCCGCCAGAGCTTCGAGCAGGTCGAACTGCTGCACACCATGTTCAGGCGGCACCCCGAGACGTTCGCGTTCGTGACGACGGCAGACGAAGCGGAAGCCGCCTGGCGCACCGGCCGGATCGCCAGCTTCATCGCCTTCGAGGGCGCGCACCAGGTTGGCGACGATATCGAAACACTGCGCCGGGCGCATGCGGCGGGCGTGCGCGCCATGACCCTGACCCACAGCCGCCCGTCGGCGCTGTTCGACAGCGCGACCGCGGATCCCAAGCACAACGGCATTGCCCCCGCCGCCGGGGCGATGGTTGCCGAAATGAACCGCCTCGGAGTCCTCGTCGACCTGTCTCACGTGTCGCCGGCGGTGATGCACCAGGTCCTCGACATCACCCGGGCGCCCGTCATATTCTCGCACTCCTCGGCGAAGGCGCTGACGGATCATCCGCGCAACGTGCCCGACGATGTGCTGAAGCGCATGGCGGACAATGGTGGCATCGTGATGGTGACCTTCGTTCCGTCGTTCGTGAACCAGGCTCGCGCGGATTGGCAGAACGCCCGCACGGGCCAGGCGATTCTGGCGCAGGGGCAGGGTGCCGCGGGCCAGGCGCGGCTGCAGGCGTGGGAGGCGGCCAATCCCCGGCCCGAGGCAACGCTTGAGTGTGTCGCCGACCATATCGAGCATGTGGCGCAGGTCGCCGGGCATGATCATGTGGGAATCGGCGCGGACTATGATGGCATTCCGGATCTGCCGCGCGGGCTGGAGACGGTTGCCACCTACCCCGCGCTGTTCGCCGAGCTTGCGCGGCGCGGATGGTCAGACGAGAACCTGCGGAAGCTTGCCGGAATCAACTTCCTGCGTGTGCTTCGAGCCAATGAGGCAGTGGCGATCGACTTGAACCGGACCGCGTCCTCCGCCCGCTAAGGCCCCGTCCGCGCTTGTTGGACTTAGCGGTGGCTTCTGTGGCTGCCGCTCCAGCCGAAACCGATTCCAGTGGCGGATGCCGCGTTAGCTGCTTGCGAGGGCGTCCAGAAGATCATCCACCAGGGCGGGCACAAGTTCGCCTGCACGACCATGCCGACTTTCGTGGAAGCGGCCCGAAACATCGGACGGCTCGAGATTGAGCTCGATGCAGCGGGCGCCGGCCCAGCGCGCGGTCTCCACAAAGCCGGCGGCGGGATAGACAACGCCAGAGGTGCCAATGGAGATGAACAGGTCACAGGCACCGAGCGCCTGGTCGATGGCGTCGAGATGATAGGGCATTTCGCCAAACCATACGATGTCGGGGCGCATCTGCCCACGTGTTCCGCATGCCGGGCAGGCCGGGCCACCGGAGAGCGGGCCGACCCAGGGGGTGCGTGCGCCGCATGCGAGGCACCATGCGCTGTTCAGTTCGCCATGCATGTGGAGGAGGCGCCGGCTGCCCGCCCGTTCGTGAAGGTCATCGACATTCTGGGTCACCAGCAGGAACTCCCCGGGCCAATCGCTGTCGAGCCGGGCCAGCGCCAAATGCGCGGCGTTGGGTTCGACCTCGGGGAGGCGCGCCCGGCGGGCGTCGTAGAACTGCTGCACAAGCGCCGGATTGCGCCGGAATCCTTCCGGTGTGGCAACCTCGTCGACATGGTGGCCCTCCCACAACCCGTCGGGCCCCCGAAAGGTGGGAACGCCGGATTCCGCGGAAACCCCGGCGCCGGTCAGCACCACGATGTTCTGCAATGCGCCCGCCATCGCCCGCCCTTCTGTGTCGGCCCGGTGCAGCCGAACTCGACGGCGCTCTAGCCTGCCCGCGCCCGCCTTGCCAAGCGAGGGGTCGGCAGGGAATGATGACATTCGTGGAGACCGGCATGATCAAGGTGGGCGTGTTGGGCGTCGGCGGGCGGATGGGCAAGGAGATCATCGCCGCGCTTGCCGAGGAGCCGCGCGCGACGCTGGTTGGCGGGGCAGAGCGGCCCGGCCATCCGGCCTGCGGCAGGGCGCTGGGCGATGGCCTGATTGTCTGCGCGAATGCGACCCCGGTCGCGGTCAAGGCCGATGTGCTGATCGACTTTTCACATCCGGCCGCGCTGTTCGAGCATCTGCGCGCAGCAGTGGAGGGACAGTCGGCCATTCTCGTCGGCACGACCGGACTTGACGGGACGCACCAGCAGGCCATCGAACGAGCCGCGCGCGACGTCGCGGTCCTCCAGACAGCAAACACCTCGCTCGGCGTGACCGTCTTGGCGGGGCTGGTGCGTCGCGCCGCCAGCGCGCTCGGGCCGGGGTGGGACATCGAGATCGTCGAGATGCACCACCGCCACAAGCTGGATGCGCCCTCTGGCACGGCACTGCTGCTTGGCGAAGCGGCTGCGCGCGGGCGCGGTTTTTCGCTTGAGGAGCTTCGCCTTCCGCCAGCGGACGAGCGCCGCAACCCGAGGCGGGAGGGTGGCATCGGCTTCGCCTCGCTGCGTGGCGGAACGGTGGCCGGCAATCATGAGGTGATTCTTGCAGGCCCCGGTGAGCGGATCTCGCTGGGCCATGTTGCCGAGAGCCGCGCCGTCTTTGCGCGCGGCGCGGTTACCGCAGCTTTGTGGCTGGCGGGCCAGCCAGCAGGCCGCTACCGGATGGAGGATCTTTTCAGCGGCGACGCGTAAACGCAATCGGCCGTCAGATGAGGAAGCCGAAGGCGAGGAAGCCGATCGCAAAGCCGAGCAGCACCGGTTTCATAAGCATCGTCCAACCCTGATTCGTCACTTGCAATCTCCGATACCCCTCTTTGCACGCCTGCGATTGCATGGAAGCGACAAAGAGGTTGAACAGCTGTTCAGCCCTGTAACGAACCATGAACGGCCAAGGTTGCGTCTCGCTTGCGTTCCAGCCCCCCTTGCGGCATGGCGCCCGACAGTCGCGGCCAGTCGGCCGCCCCCTCCATCGAGGAACGCCCGCACACGCATGGCGAAAGAAGAACTGATCGAGATGCGCGGCACGGTCGTGGAGCTGCTGCCGAACGCCATGTTCCGTGTCCGGCTCGAGAACGACCACGAGATACTCGGCCACACCGCAGGCAAGATGCGCAAGAACCGTATCCGCGTGCTCACGGGCGACGAGGTTCTGGTCGAGCTGACTCCCTATGATCTCACCAAGGGGCGGATCACATACCGTTTCAAATAGCCGGGTGGGATGCCCCCGGCCTGCTGACCATCTGGTTTCGATGACAGTGCCGCTTATTCTCGCCTCGGCCTCGCCAAGGCGGTTGCAGCTCCTCGCGCGACTTGGTGTCGTGCCGGTTGCGGTCGTTCCGGCGGATATCGACGAGACGCCATCTTCTGGCGAGGCTCCCCGGGAGCATGTGGTCCGCCTGGCTGCGGCCAAGGCCGCCGCCGTTGCAGCGCGTCACCCTGGTTGCGCAGTACTGGCTGCGGACACCGTGGTGGCACTCGGCCGGCGCATCATGCCGAAGGCGGAGGAGGCCATGACGGCCCGCCTTTGCCTTTCGCTGCTGGCAGGCCGCCGGCATCGGGTTCTGACGGCCATCACGGTGGTTGATGCCGCTGGAACCGCACGCCACCGCCTCTCGGAGACGACGGTGGCAGTCAAGCGCCTGACGGACAGGGAGATCTCTGACTATCTGGCCAGCGGCGAGTGGCAGGGCAAGGCGGGCGGCTATGCCATCCAGGGCAGCTTCGAGGCGCATGTGCGCCGGATCTCTGGCAGTTTCTCGGGGGTGATGGGCCTGCCGCTGTTCGATGCAGCTGCCATGCTGCGCACGGCCGATGTCCTTGCCTGAGGCCTTTGTGAGCGGCCGCATAGGCGAGACCCGTATTGCAGTGATGGAGGGGGATCGACTTGCTGAGATGCAACTCGCCCGCGTCTCCGACGGGCTCCAGCCAGGCGCAGAGGTCGGTGCCCGGCTTCTGGGTGACGGCATGGTGGACGCGATTGGGGAGAAACTTGTTCTCATCCGGCCCCCATCCGATGTTGCCGAGGGTGCCGTCGGTCGCGTGCAAGTGGTGCGCGCCGCAATCCCCGAACGGCACCGGCGCAGGCCGGGGCGCGGGCTCTGGCGCGGGCCAACGGACCGGGCGGGCTTGATCGCGTCGCCGCCGCAATTGGCTGACCAGCTGGCCACATGCGGACTCTCGGTGCGAAATGCATGGCCGGATGCGGTGGCGGAGGCGTGGGCCGAGGCATGGGAGGAGGCGGAGCTAGGCGAGATCCGCCTGTCTCGCGGTCGGCTGTCGCTGGTGCCCACTCCGGCCGGGGTCGCAGTGGACGTGGACGGCTCAGGCACAGAGCTTGCCTGCGAAGCCGGCGAGGCGCTGGCGCTGGCGATCCGGCGCTTGCGTATCGGCGGCAATGTTCTGGTGGATTTCCCGGCCCTGGATCGTGCCGGTCGTGCGGCCGTGGCGGAGCGCTTCGACAGGGCCATGGGGGGTGTCGCGTTCGAGCGGACATCCATCAATGGCTTCGGCCTATTGCAGATCGTGCTTCCGCGCCTCGGCCCCTCGATCCTGGAGCGCGCCTGGTTTGAGCGTGGCATCACCCTCGGGCTCGATCTGCTCGATGCAGCCATCCATGAGCCGCGTCCCGGTCGGCTGCGGCTGTCCGCTCCGCCCGCGGCTGCCGCCTTCCTGGGCCGTCATGGAGATCTGGTCGCCGAAGCGGCGCACCAGGCCGGTCGGCCGCTTGACGTGGTGCCGCTCGCTGCCGCAGGCACGGGCCATGTCGCACCCGCCTGAACCCGACATCCGGAAACCCGCGGCCCGGCCCTGCCCGATGTGCGGTCGAACACCAGTTGCCGCGCTTGCGCCCTTCTGTTCGGCAACCTGCCGGGACCGTGATCTGCTCGCGTGGCTCGATGGTCGCTACGCTCTACCGAGTTCGCCCGGTGATGCAGAGGAATGCCAAGACGGTCCATTCGGCGCGAGCGAATAGCAGGGAATATGGTGCCCGGGGGCGGATTCGAACCACCGACACAGCGATTTTCAGTCGCTTGCT
>JBKBXK010000127.1:0-6459 GCA_046314095.1 Thermaurantiacus sp.
GGCAGCCGCTCGACGCGATCCCCATGGCTCATCCAGACGATGTGCCGCTCGCCCGGCGCCCAGGCTCCGGCAAGAATGGGCGAGTCTGCCACCACCTCCACCTCGGCGCGGCCGAACTCGCGCGCGATCCCGGGCTGCACCTCGCCACCCAGCGCCTGCACCATCGCCTGCTGGCCATAGCAGATGCCAAGCAGCGGCAGGCCGGCATCCAGCACCTCGCGGGCAAGGGCCGGAGCGGTCGTGTCGGCGACACTCGCCGGCCCTCCGGACAGAATGATCCCGTGCGGGCGCAGCCGATCGAGCGCCTCGCCCGCCCGCTGGAACGGCACCACCTCGCAATAGACATGGGCCTCGCGGACACGCCGGGCGATGAGCTGCGTCACCTGGCTTCCAAAGTCGACGATCAGGATCATGGCCACCACCGCCTACACGGGCCGGCGCGATTTGGAAGGCGTCAGACGAAGCGGAACGCCGTGATCCGCTGGCCGTCGAACCCGCAGGAAAAGCGCAGGATCGAACGCGGCCCTTCCTCGACCTCCCCCTCCACCCAGGAGACGCCCCGGTCAAAGCCGGTCTCGCGGGCAGAGACCGTCCGGGCGCCCGGTCCGGCGCTGGCCTCCGCCGTCTCGGCGCAGGCGCCAATCGCCGATAGCCGCGCCCCCGGCATGCCGGGCGCCTGCGGCGCGGGCGGCGCGGGCGGCGCGCCCGGCGGGACTGCGGCCGGACGGCGCGGCTGGGATGCACTTGCGGCGATGACAGCGACCGTTCCGATCACCAGCGCACCAGCGAGCACATCACCGGCCGAAGGCCCGCGCCGATACCGATAGGGGTGGCGATAGGGATAGGCCCCATAGACCGGCGGGCCGACCCTGCGGCCAAAGCCGACCGGAACGGCGCCGTGTGGTGGCGCAACAAATACGGGCACGGCCTGCGGCGCGATCACCACAGGCCCGGGAGGCGGTGCCCACACCATCTGGGCCGAGCCCGGCGCAGCCAGCCCGACGGCGCCAAGAGCGACAAGAAACGCGCGTCGCAAGGCCAATCCCTGATCCTTTTCGCCCCAGGAGCACGGTCCGCGGCGGGCGGACGTCTGGCTCATCGGCCCATGATCTAGCGTGTGCCGCCTGCAGGGCTGCTGAACGCTTCGTTAACGAGCGGCGACAAGCTCTGGCGCCAGGCATCCGGCAGGGCGATTGGCTTGCGTGTCTCGCGATCGACATAGACATGCACGAAATGCCCCTGCGCGGCCGGCGCGTGCCCGCTGCGGGTGAACAGGCCGATGTCATAGCGAACGGAGGAACCGCCGATTCGGGAGACGGCAATGCCGGCCTGCACCTCCTCGGGGAAGGCGACGGGCCGGAAGTAGGTGCAGGCTGTGGTGACGACGAGGCCGATGACCGCACCCTTCTCGATGTCGAGCAGACCCTGTTCCACCAGCCAGGCGTTCACCGCGGTATCGAACCAGCTGTAGAAGACCACGTTGTTCACATGACCATAGACATCATTGTCCATCCATCGGGTGGCGATCGGGCGCCACGCGCGGTAGTGGCCGCGGCCCCGCGGCTGTTCCTTGTCTGCCATTCTGCCCCCTACCAGGCCTGCTGGTAGAGCCTTAGCGCGTCGGCCTCGGAAACGGGAGCGGGATTGTTGATGAGGAGGCGCTGTTGCAGCATCGCGTCGGATGCCAGCATGGGCAGGTGGTTGTGGCTGATGCCGACCTCGCGCAGCTGCAGCGGCAGGCCGGTTGCAGCGCACAGGCGGGTGATGGCAGCCACGAACCCATCTGCGCCGCCTGCGCCCAGGATCGGCGCAAGCTCGGCATAGAGCGGTCCGGCTGCCCCGAGATTGTGCTCCAGAACCGGCCGCAGCATCAGCGCATTGGAGTGGCCATGCGGCAGATGGAAGTGGCCGCCGAGGGGATAGGCAAGCGCATGCACGGCCGCCACGGGTGCGTTTGCGAACGCAACGCCGGCGAGGTGGCTGCCGAGCAGCATGGCGGCGCGCGCGTCGCGGTCGTGAGGCTGGTCGCATGCGCGCAGAAGGTTGCCTGAGAGCAATCGCAAGGCGTCGCGCGCCAGCATGTCGGACACCGGGTTCTTGAGCCGCGCTGAGGTGTAGGCCTCGATCGCGTGGACCATTGCGTCGATGCCGGTGGCTGCCGTTGCGTGCCGCGGCAGGCCGATCGTCAGGTCGGCATCGAGAACCGCGACATCCGCCGTCAGCGGGGCTGCCACGACGCCCTTCTTCTCCGTGCCACCGACTGTCACGATCGCGATGGGGGTCGCCTCCGAGCCAGTGCCCGCAGTCGTCGGCACCAACACCAGCGGCAGCCGCGGACCTTGCGCCTGGTCAACGCCATACATCGACTCCAGCGGCTGGTCAGAGGCCAGCAGGCAGGCCGCGAGCTTCGCCACGTCCATGGGCGAGCCGCCACCGAAGCCGACCACCGAGGTTGCGCCGGCATCCCGCCCGGCCGCGGCCGCGTTCAGCACCGTCTCCGCCGATGGGTCTGCCTCGACCTCGGCGAAAATGGCGATCTCGTGGCCGGCCTGTCGCAAGGCCGCCAGGGCCGGCCGGGCCAGCCCGAGGCCTAGCAGTTGCTGATCGGTAACGAACAGTACCGGCCCGGAAGGGAGGTGCGCGGCAAGCCCGGCAGAGACGCCGGGGCCGGCCATAACGTCGGGACCGTAGCGAAATCTGAAAGCGCCGGCAGGCATTGCGGCGCCTGCCTCAGGCGGCCTCGGCCTCGCCGGCCTCCACGGGCCCGCTGTCACGGCCGCGGGCGCTCACGTCGCGGTCCACGAATTCGATGACCGCCATGGGCGCCTGGTCAGACGCGCGATAGCCGGCCTTCAGCACGCGGGTGTAGCCGCCCGGCCGATCCGCGTAGCGTGGCGCGAGGTCATCGAACAGTTTCCGAAGCTGCACATCGTCCATCAGTCGCGCGTGGGCGAGGCGGCGATTGGACAGCCCGCCCTTCTTCGCCAGCGTCACCAGCCTTTCCACATAGGGCCGAAGCTCCTTCGCTTTGGGAAGCGTGGTGATGATCTGCTCATGCTTGATGAGGGCGGCCGCCATGTTGCGGAACATCGCCTCGCGGTGGGCCGTCGTGCGGCCGAGTTTCCGGTGTGCAATCTTGTGTCTCATGTCCGTCTCCGTTCGTCAGGGCGCCGCGGACGGGATGCCGGGTACGCCGTGCCACGCCCGCATGTGCCCCGGGCGCCTTGGGCCTGTCTCGATCCGGCCAGCCGAACTGCCGGCGCCTCCCGATGGCCGGCGCCGGTGCGCGGGCCATGGCTGGCGGCGCTAGAACTCCTGCTCGAGCCGCTTGGCGAGTTCCTCGATATTCTCCGGCGGCCAGCCCGGAATGTCCATGCCCAGCCGAAGCCCCATCGAGGACAGCACTTCCTTGATTTCATTCAGCGACTTGCGGCCAAAGTTCGGCGTGCGCAGCATTTCCGGTTCGGTCTTCTGAACAAGGTCCCCGATGTAGATGATGTTGTCGTTCTTGAGGCAGTTGGCAGACCGCACGGAGAGCTCGAGCTCATCCACCTTCTTCAGAAGGTTGCGGTTCATCATGATGTCGGTCGGCTCCTCGATCGGCACGCCCGTCACCACCTGCGGCACCGGCTGGACCACGCGCGGCTCGTCGAAGTTCACGAACAGCTGTAGCTGGTCCTGCAGGATGCGCGCTGCATAGCCCACGGCATCCTCCGGCGTCACCGAGCCGTCGGTTTCCACCGTAAGCGTCAGCTTGTCGTAATCGAGGTCCTGCCCGACCCGGGTCGGTTCCACCTTGTAGGCAACCTGGCGCACCGGCGAATAGAGCGCATCGATCGGAATAAGGCCGATCGGCGCATCGGCCGGCCGGTTCATGGCCGAAGGCACATAGCCCTTCCCTGCCTGCACGGTCAGTTCCACATTGAAGTTGCCACCGGAATCAAGAGTGCAGAGCACCAGATCCGGGTTCATGATTTCGATGTCGCCGCTGGTCGCAATCTGCGCTGCCGTCACTTCTCCGGGGCCGGTTGCCGAAAGCGACAGCCGCTTGGCCTGGTCCCCCTGCATGCGGACGACAAGCTGCTTCACATTCAAGACGATATCGGTCACGTCCTCGCGCACGCCGGGCAGCGAGGAAAACTCGTGCAGCGCGCCATCGATCTTGATGGCGGTCACCGCGGCGCCCTGCAGGCTCGAAAGCAGCACCCGGCGCAGAGCATTGCCCAGCGTGAGACCGAAGCCACGCTCGAGCGGTTCGGCCACGAACTGCTGCCGGTTCGCGGTCGATCCCGGCACCACCCGCAGTTCGTTCGGCTTCTTCAGTTCCTGCCAGTTCTTCGCAAATGCTGATGCCACGCTCGTTCACCTTTCCTCGGCTGACCCGCCGCTGGGCCAGACCCGGTCCTATCCTGCCCGGCAGACGCCTTGGCGCCTGCCCGACCGCTCAGACCCGCCGACGCTTCGGCGGGCGGCACCCGTTGTGCGGGATGGGCGTCACGTCGCGGATCGAGGTGATCTGGAAGCCCACCGCCTGGAGCGCCCGCAGCGCCGACTCCCGGCCGGAACCCGGGCCCTTCACCTCGACTTCGAGCGTGCGCACGCCATGCTCGGCGGCCTTCTTGCCCGCATCCTCGGCCGCGACCTGGGCGGCGTAGGGGGTCGATTTCCGGCTGCCCTTGAACCCCATCATGCCCGCGCTCGACCAGGCAATGGTGTTGCCCTGCGCATCGGTGATGGTGATCATGGTGTTGTTGAAGCTGGCATTCACATGCGCGACACCAGCCGAGATGTTCTTGCGCTCGCGGCGCTTCAGACGTTCGGGTGCGCGTGCCATTACTTCTTCTTCCCTGCGATCGGCTTCGCCTTGCCCTTGCGGGTGCGGGCGTTGGTGTGGGTGCGCTGGCCCCGCACCGGCAGGCCCTTGCGGTGCCGAAGCCCGCGATAGCAGGCGAGATCCATCAGCCGCTTGATGTTCATGGCCACCTCACGGCGGAGATCTCCCTCCACCAGATGGTCCCGGTCGATCGTCTCGCGAATGGCGAGGATTTCCGCGTCGGTCAGATCCTGGACGCGACGCTCGGCCGGTATGCCCAGATTGCTGGTGATCTGCCGCGCCTTCGTGCGACCGATGCCATGAATATAGGTCAGCGAAATCTCGACGCGCTTGTTGGTGGGGATATTCACCCCGGCGATACGTGCCACGCGATGCTCCTGCTCCACAAGGCGCCGGGGCAAGGCGCCCTATCTCGATGCATGACCGAATACCCGCACATCCGCTCCGGAACCGGAACCGGGCGGCAGAGGCTGCCGAACGGGCCGAACGCATGCGGGATGCCGAAGGAATCGGAAGCGACGCAGCTAAGCTGCTGTCACGCCCATGTCAAGCGACAGGCGCGCAAACAGTCTCAGGCGCCGGTGCGCTCCAGTTGCAGTGGCGGGGCATCCAGAATGCCCGCAATTGCTGCTTTCACATGCGCCATGTCGGCCATTCCGTCAACCGGCCGCACCAGTCCGCGGGCCTCGTACAAGGGCAGGATCGGCGCCGTCTTGGCATGATATTCCTGCAGGCGGCGCCGCACGGTCTCCTCTGTGTCATCGGGCCGGCGCTTGAAGTTGGTGCCGCCACAGACGTCGCACACGCCGGCAACGCGCGTTGGCAGGTGTCGGTCGTGATAGCCGGCACCGCAGTTGGCGCAGGAAAAGCGGCCGGTGATCCGGTCGACAAGGGCCTCCTCGTTCACTTCGAGAACGATCACATGGTCGAGATCGCGGCCCCAGGCCGCCAGCAGCTCGTCGAGCGACGCCGCCTGTTCGCGGGTGCGGGGGTAGCCGTCGAAGATCACGCCCGTGTCGGGGGAAAGCCTGCCCAAGGCCTCGTCGATCAGCCCGGAGACGATTTCATCCGACACCAGCTCGCCGCGATCCATCACCGCCTTTGCCTCGCGGCCCAGCGGCGTTCCGGCCTTGACGGCGGCGCGCAGCATGTCGCCGGTCGAAAGCTGCACCATGCCGCGCTCGTCCATCAGGAAGCCGGCCTGGGTGCCCTTGCCGGCGCCGGGCGGCCCCAGAAGGATGATGTTGAAGCCTTTCTCCGCCGCCATCTGCGCCTCCCTTTCGCCGGTCAGCGCCGGCTGCCGCGCAGTTTCGACTTCTTGATGAGCCCTTCATACTGGTGCGCGAGCATGTGTCCCTGGATCTGCGAGACAGTATCCATCGTGACATTGACGACGATGAGGAGCGAGGTTCCGCCGAAATAGAAGGGCACGGCCATCTCCGCGATCAGGAACTCGGGCATCAGGCAGATGGCCGTGAGATAGGCGGCGCCAACGACGGTGATGCGGGTCAGCACATAGTCGAGATATTCCGCGGTTCGCTCACCGGGGCGGATGCCGGGCACGAACCCGCCATATTTCTTGAGATTCTCGGCCGTGTCCTCCGGGTTGAAGACCACGGCCGTGT